>DASSBF010000044.1:0-10209 GCA_035699005.1 Dongiaceae bacterium | reverse complement strand
GCGTGCGCCATCGGCACGGCCCAAAGAGTCGCCGCAGAGGTCTCGTTCGGCGCAGCGGTCAGCGCCAGGCTGAAATCGACGCGCTGGAGCGCCTCGGAAAAGCCCAATGGTCCCGGAGCGGCATAGACCGGATTGGTGTCGATGATCAGCAGTGTGCTCACGCGCCCCGCCCGCATGTCGTCGACAAGCTCGCTCAGCGTCGCCGCGCCGCCGGCAGGCGCATGCGCGATCGGCTCGACGAGGTCCGCCGTGGCGCCGCGCGCGCCGATCTCTTCGTTGACCGCGTGCACGACGGCATGCGTTTGCGGCGGTTGATCCGGGCCGACATGCACCAGCGCGCGGCCGCGGTTGGCAACAAGATCGGCCGCGGCTTTGCCAACCCAGTCCGGCATCGAGGAGGGCGGCGTGCCTTTCAGGATCGCGTCCGCCAGCCCCGCAACGATTCGATGCATCTCGCGCGGGCTTGCCACAAAGCGATGATCGGCCACGGTTCCGATCAATGTGGGCGTCGGCTCGACCGCATAGACCCGGCTCATCTTCCGGGTCCGCGTGGGATTGCGCCGCCCCGCGAAATCGCGGGCGAAGCGCAGGTGTCCGGGGGCGGAACTGAGCAGGTCGCTGTCGATTGCGAGCAGCACGTCCACCGCGTCCAGCTTCGGCACAAGCTCGACCGGGCTGCCGTAAGCGAGCACGGCTCCATCTCGGACATTGTTGCGGGATACCGCCTCCCACTGGTGCCAGCGCGCCTCCGGGTAGCGCGACAGCAGCGCATCGAATTGCGCCGCCAGCGTCGGTGAGGTGACAGTCCCGGTCAGGATGCGGAATCCTGCGCCGCGGTTCTGTGCGATCTTCCGACGCTCGGGCAGCAAGGCAGTCTGCAGATCTTGCCAGCCGACGGGCAGGCCGCGCGCCGTTGCCGCTGCGCCTCGATCCGGATCGTAGAAGTCCAGCACCTGCGCCTGCGCGAGCACGTCGGTCGCGCCGAGGCTGGCCGGATGCAGCGGGTTTCCCTCCACCTTGATCGGCCGGCCCATATTGTGTTTGACCACCACGCCGGCCGCGTAGCCATCCACCACGTTGGCGGTGCTGTAGAAGTTTGGCAGCCCCGGAATGATGTTCGGCGGCACCCTCACCGCAGGAATGAGATGACCTCCCGGCGCGCCGGGGTCGCATCCGCCCAGCTCGCCCATCGCCAAGGCCGCCGCCATCAGCTTCAGCACGCGGCGGCGATTGGACGGCGCCGCCAACGCCTTGGCGAGGCTGGGAAATTCCTCAGCCGCGCGCGCGACAAACGACGGATCGTCCGCCAATTGCTCCAAGCTGCGCCATTGCCCGCTCATCGATGACATATCGAACAGTCCGTGAGCGTGCGGCCGCCGATGCGGTATTCCGCCAGCAACGTGTCGGGTGCGGGCGTGTCAGCGGTCCGGTGCCATTGCGTGTTGTAGATTTGATCCTTGGGACGCAGCCGCGGACCCGGATTGCTGTGGCAATCCACGCAGAACTGCATCGTAAGGGACTTCGCCTTGTACATGAGAGGCATGCGGGCCACGTCGCCGTGGCAGCTCGAGCAGCCAACGCCCTTCGCGATGTGGATGCTGTGATTGAAATAGACGTAGTCCGGCAGGTTGGTGACCCCGTTCCAGACGATCGGCTTGTTCTCGGCGAGGCTTTGGCGCACCGGAGCGAGGAGAGCCGCATTGGTCCAGATCTGAGAGTGGCAGGTCATGCAGGTATAGGTCGGCGGCAGACCGGCATTCGACGATACTTCCACCGACGTGTGGCAGAACCGGCAATCAAGCCCCAGGCCGCCGACATGATGTTGGTGACTGAACGGCACCGGTTGAGCGATCGTCCAGTGGAGGTGATTCCAATAGTCGGTGCGCGGCCAGCTCCACCACCATCCTATGCCGACAACGACGGGCGCCACCAACCCAAGGACAGCCAATGTCGCTACCAAATTTGCGCGCGGCCCAAAAACTGCCGGCATGCCTCCTCCGAACCGCGGAGTTACTCTTTTTGGAATTCGATCTTCGAAGCCAAGGAGCCAGTGGTGCGATGCCGTAACCCAATGGCGGCGAAAATGGTTCCACCGGTGTGCCGGAATTTGAATGCGTTGGAAGGCACATCCGGGACCCGGCGGGCCTCGCCCGGCGATCCGGGCGACGTGACGCTCTTCCGCAACGCGGATGGCCGGATCTGCGTGCCCAAACCCGAGCGCGGCGCCGTCGCCAGCGCGGACAAGCGACGGGCATGAAGCCTGTGTATCTGGAAGAGATGGTGGGCCCGGCAGGACTCGAACCTGCGACAACACCGTTATGAGCGGCGCGTTCTAACCACCTGAACTACAGGCCCGGATTCAGGGATCAGAATACAGGAATCAGGTATCAGGAATCGAGGGAGAACTCCATCTGATACCTGACCTCTGATCCCTGATACCTGGCTACGTATCCAGAAAACTGCGGAGCTTGCGCGAGCGGCTGGGGTGCTTCAGCTTGCGCAGCGCCTTGGCCTCGATCTGGCGTATGCGCTCGCGCGTCACCGAGAACTGCTGGCCCACTTCCTCGAGCGTGTGGTCGGTGTTCATGCCGATGCCGAAGCGCATGCGCAGCACGCGCTCCTCGCGCGCGGTCAGGGTCGCCAGCACGCGGGTCGTGGTCTCGCGCAGGTTGGCCTGGATGGCGGCATCGAGCGGCAGCACCGCGTTCTTGTCCTCGATGAAATCGCCAAGATGGCTGTCCTCCTCGTCGCCGATCGGGGTCTCGAGGCTGATCGGCTCCTTGGCGATCTTCAAGACCTTGCGCACCTTCTCGAGCGGCATCATCAGCTTCTCGGCCAGCTCTTCCGGCGTCGGCTCGCGGCCGATCTCGTGCAGCATCTGGCGGGAGGTGCGCACCAGCTTGTTGATGGTCTCGATCATGTGGACCGGGATGCGGATGGTGCGCGCCTGATCGGCGATCGAGCGCGTGATCGCCTGCCGGATCCACCACGTCGCGTAGGTCGAGAACTTGTAGCCGCGGCGGTATTCGAACTTGTCGACCGCCTTCATGAGGCCGATGTTGCCCTCCTGGATCAGGTCCAGGAACTGCAGGCCGCGGTTGGTGTATTTCTTGGCGATCGAGATGACGAGGCGCAGGTTCGCCTCCACCATCTCCTTCTTGGCGCGACCCGCCTCGCGCTCGCCCTTCTGGACCACGTTGACGATGCGCCGGAAATCGCCGACCGGCAGGTGCACCCGGTCCGCCACCAGGGAAATATCGTTCCGGATATTCTTGGCTTCGTCCTTGTGATGGGCGAGGAAGTTCTTCCAGCCCTTGGCGGTCAGGCGGCCCAGTTTCTGGAACCATTTCGGGTCGAGTTCCTGGCCGTAATAGCGCTGCAGGAATTCCTCGCGCGTCACGCCGGCCTTCTGGCAGATGCGCAGGAGCTGGCCCTCGAGCCCGATCATCAGCCGGTTGAGGCCGTACATCTCGTCGACCAGCGCCTCGATCCGGTTGTTGTTGAGGCGGATCGCGCGCATCAGCTCGACCATCTCGAGCTTCAGCTTCTCGTAGTTCTTCTCGGAGCGCGGGTTGAGATCCTCGCCCGCCTTGATCGATTCCAGGCGCTTCTGCTGGGCCTTCTCCAGCTTCTTGTAGAGCGCGGCGATCTTGTCGAAGCTTTCCAGCACGCCCGGCAGCAGCTGCGCTTCCATGGCGGCGAGCGACATGTTCACTTCGTCGGCATCGTCCGGATTGGCGCCGTCACCCTCCGCGCCGGGCTGGCCTCCAGGATTTTCCTTCTCTTTTTCTTCCTCCTCCTCGGCGAAGGGATCCTCGCCGGATTCCACCTGCGCCATCTCGGCCTGGCCCGGGCCGCCGCCCATGGTGGCGTCGAGGTCGATGATGTCGCGCAGCAGGATCTCGCCCGCCTTCAGCTTGTCGCGCCAGTCGATGATGTAGCGGTGCGTGATCGGGCTTTCGCCGATGCCGCCGATCATCATGTCGCGGCCGGCCTCGATGCGCTTGGCGATCGCGATCTCGCCCTCGCGCGACAGCAGCTCCACCGAGCCCATCTCTCGCAGATACATGCGCACGGGATCGTCGGTGCGGCCGACCTCCTCGTCATCCAGATTGCCGACGGTCCGGGTCTCCTCCTCGACCGAATCCTCGGCCTCCTCGGTTTCCTCGTCGGCGTCGACGACATTGATCCCCATCTCGTTGAGCTGGGCCATCATGTCTTCGATCTGGTCGGTCGAAACCTGCTCCGAGGGCAGGACGGCGTTCAGCTCCTCGCTGGTGATGAATCCCTTTTCCTTGGCCTTGGCGAGCATCTTGCGCATGGCATTGTTCATGCCATCCATCAAGGGCTCGGCGCCTTCCTCGCGCGGCTTGTTCGCATCCTGCTTTGGCTGCGGCTTCACTGCCATCTCTACACCTGCTCTATATCCTGTATGTCTCAGCCCGTTGAACCCCCGTTCAAGGCCGAAACGAGTCCCCTACTCTATGTCTAGTCCTCACTGGTCGCGCGGCGGGCGCTCTGGATCGAACACCCTCTTCTCGACCTCATGAACAGCTGCCTGGGCCGCCTTTAGCTTGGCCATGAGCATTTCGGCAGACGCAGACCTATTTGGGTCTGTCATAACTGCCTCAAGGTCCCTTGCAGTGTCCTTAAACTCGCGCACCGCCGCTGGACGATCACGAAGCCCTTCTATCGTACGCGCAAGTCCATCCCCGGCGATGCCTACATCGGCCGATGGATGAGCGAACTTTTCGATAAGAGGGCGCGCCGTCAAACCGCCAAGGTCTCCGGCAAAACCCATGTCAGTCAATTGGTTCCGGAATCCCAAAGAGTCAAGATCAGGCGCTCGAGCAGCGAGGTCTATAATCGCACCCTTTAGCCTGTCAAGCGCACGCGGGAAGTTAATCTCGTTAATATCCTCGCAAAACCGGTGGGCTAACTCCGGATGGTTGATAACTGCCGATAAGATCAACTGATAGTCGCGAACTGCTACATTTCCTAACGAAGCTAACCGCAGTGATCCTGCTATTGCTCCCGTGTTAGCCGGAGGTCTGCCGGGCGTGAAATTGGGGGCTGGTTTCCATTGCGCCTGCAGGCGCTGCTGAATCTCCTGCCGATAGGCGTCCTGCACTGACTTGTCCGCAATCCGGGCCACCGCCTCGGCCAAGTCGCGGCGAAACCCAGCCCGGCGCTCCGGCGTATCCAGGGGCCGGTCGGCCAGGATCTGGCGCCAGAGCACGTCGATCAGCGGCTCCATGCGCTCCAGCTCGTCCCGGAATCCCGCCGCCCCCTTGGCTCGGACCAGCGAATCCGGATCTTCCCCCGCCGGCATCCAGGCGAACCGCAAGGACAGGCCCGGCCTCAGCAGCGGCACCGCCCGGTCGGCGGCCCGCGCGGCGGCGCGCTGGCCGGCACTGTCGCCGTCGAAGCAGAGGATCGGCTCCTCGGCCATGCGCCAGAGCAGGGCGATCTGGTCCTCGGTCAAGGCGGTCCCCAGCGGCGCGACGGCATTGCCGATGCCCGCCTGCGCCAGGGCGATCACGTCCATATAGCCCTCGACCACGATGATCTCGTTGGTCTCGCGCGCCGTCTTCTGCGCGTGGCTGAGGCCATAGAGCACGCGGCCCTTGTGGAAGAGCGGGGTTTCCGGGGAGTTGAGGTATTTGGGTTCACCCTGGTCGAGGATGCGTCCACCAAACGCGATCGCCTGTCCGCGCCGGTCGAGGATCGGGAACATCACGCGCCCGCGGAATCGGTCGTAGGCGTGTCCGCCATCTTCTGGCTTGATCAGCAGGCCGGCTTCGAGCGCGATGGCTTCGGGAATGCCGGCTTTTTCCAGCGCGGCCTTCAATCCATGCCGGCTATCCTGCGCGAAGCCCAGGCGAAACCGCCGCACCGTGTCATCGGTGAGCCCGCGGCGCTTCAGGTAGTCGAGTCCGGGCCTGCCGCCGGAAGCGCGCAGTTGCTGCTCGAAATGTTTCGCGGCGAACTCGACCGCCCCGCCGAGGGTCGCCTGCCGCTCCGCCCGTTCGCGCTCTTCCGGTGTCTCGCGCGGGACCTGCATGCCGGCTTCCCCCGCCAGCCGCTCTACGGCCTGCGGGAACTCCAGCCCCTCCGACCGCATGACGAACCCGATCACGTCGCCATGAGCCCCGCAACCGAAACAATGGAAAAAGCCCTTGTCCTCGCTGACCGTGAAGGAGGGCGTCTTCTCGTTGTGGAACGGGCAGAGGCCGGTCGCTTCGCCGCGGCCCTTGCGGACGAGACGCACGCACCTTCCAACCACGTCGGTGATCGACACGCGTGCGCGCAGCTCTTCCAGGAATCGTGGCGGGAACGCCATCCGTTAGCCCCGAGCGCCCAGTGAATCGCGGTAGTCTAGCGAGATATCGCTCCGCAAGGCATATTGCATACTGGGGATACCGTGGATAAGTCGCCCGGCCTACGGACCATCCAGGCCGTCAACCCAGCTTCTGCTTCACCTGCTGCCCGACCTTGGCGAAGTCCATGCGGCCGGAATAGCGCTCCTTCAGCGTAGCCATCACCCTTCCCATGTCCTTGATCGAGGACGCGCCCAGCTCTTCGACCACAGAGGCGATCGCCGTGTCGGTCTCGCTCTCCGACATCTTCTTCGGCAGGAAGCGCTCGATGATGTTGATCTCGCCCTGCTCCAGGTCCGCCAGCTCCGGGCGGTTGCCCTGCCTGTAGAGCGCGATGCTCTCCTGACGCTGGCGCACCATCTTCTGCATCATGTCGATGATCTCGGATTCATCGACACCGTCGGTCACGCCGCGCGTGCGCGCGGCGATGTCGCGATCCTTCAGCGCCGCCAGGATCAGGCGCAAGGCGGAGGTCGCGCGCTGGTCGCGCGATTTCATCGCCGCCTTCAGTTCGTCGTTGAGGCGCTGTCGCAACATGGAGTCTCCAGTATCCGCGAAAGGCGGCGAGACTACAGCATTCTCAGAACCGAGGCAATTTTCGGCAGGCTATCCCGAGAACTGACTAAACGGCTGAAATTTCTACTGTTTCGGCGCCGAAAAAAGCAGGACATTCGCTTGACTGAGGGGGATTCGCAGCCTAGAAACCGGCGATCTTCGCCGATCGCCGAATGACCGACAGACCCGGATTCTCCCTGGGCAGCGGACAGGCGCGCCGGGCCGGCAAGGTCCAGCGGCGGTTTCCACACAAGGGCCATCGGCATGAGCGCTCCTGACGCGACCGAATTGACGCACGCGCCAACCGCCCTGCTCGTGCTCGGCGACGGAACGGCGCTGAAAGGCCGCGGTCTGGGCGCCGAAGGCAAGGCGGTGGGCGAGGTCTGCTTCAACACCTCCATGACCGGCTATCAGGAGATCATGACCGATCCCTCCTATGCCGGTCAGATCATCAACTTCACCTTCCCCCATATCGGCAATGTCGGCGCCAATGCGGAAGACATCGAGACCGCGACGCCGGCGGCGCGCGGCTGCGTGCTTGCGATCGACATCAGCGCGCCTTCGAGCTGGCGCGCCCTGCAATCCTTCGACGATTGGCTGCGGCGCTTCAGCCTGCCGGCCATCGCCGGCATCGACACGCGGCGCCTGACCCGGCGCATCCGCGACGGCGGCGCCCCCAACGGCGTCATCGTCCATCGCCGGGACGGCAAGTTCGATGTGCCGGCCTTGATCGCCGAAGCGAAGGCCTGGCCCGGCCTCGAAGGCATGGACCTCGCGAAGGACGTGTCCTGCCGCCAGACCTATCACTGGGACGAAAGCCTGTGGGCGCTCGGCCGCGGCTACGGCAAGGCGACCAATCCCAAGTTCAAGGTGGTCGCGATCGACTACGGCGCCAAGCACAACATCCTGCGCTGCCTCACCGCCGCCGGCTGCGACGTGACCGTGGTGCCGGCGAATGCCACGACGGAAGACGTGCTGCGCCACCGGCCCGACGGCGTGTTCCTCGCCAACGGCCCGGGCGATCCCGCCGCCACCGGCGCATATGCCGTGCCGGTAATCAAGGACCTGATCAAGCGCGGCGTCCCGATCTTCGGCATCTGCCTCGGCCATCAGATGCTCGCCCTCGCCCTCGGCGGCAAGACCGAGAAGATGGCCCGCGGCCACCGCGGCGCCAACCATCCGGTCAAGGATCTGACCACCGGCAAGGTCGAGATCACCAGCCAGAACCACGGCTTCTGCGTGGTGCGCGAAAGTCTGCCGAAGGGGGTGAAGGTAACCCATGAATCCCTTTTCGACGGCTGCGTCGAAGGGCTCGAGGTCGAAGGCAAGCCGGTGTTCTCCGTGCAATACCACCCCGAAGCCTCCCCCGGCCCGATGGACAGCCACTACCTCTTCCACCGCTTCGTGGCGAAGATGGAGGAGAGGAAGGGATGAAGCGGCTAACTACAAGCATCGAGTATGGAGCGCCCCCACCCCAACCCTCCCCCGGCTCGGGGGAGGGTGCTCATCGTGCGGCAGCACCAACAAGAATCCCCTCCCCCAAGTTGGGGGAGGGCCAGGGTGGGGGTTGTCGGTGACTGCGGAAGAAAAAACTCGTCGGACCCAACCGCGATCCTTGGCTAGCGCCCGCAAGCTCCGGCGCAACTTGACTGACGCCGAGAGAAAGCTGTGGCACTACTTGCGCCAACGGCAATTGGGTGGGTTCCACTTCCGCAAGCAGTGCCCGATCGGCCCATTCATAGCAGACTTTGCCTGTTTGAAGGCAAAGCTCATTGTCGAGGTGGATGGGGGTCAACACGCCGACAACGCGAGCGACCAAGCGCGAGACGCCCGGTTCGCGGCGCATGGGTACCGGACGCTGCGATTCTGGAACAACGACGTACTGCAGAATGTCGAAGGCGTCTTCTTGACCATCACCGCGACCTTGGGCCATCTGGAGAGCACCCCGAATGCCCAAGCGCACTGACCTCCGCTCCATCCTCATCATCGGCGCCGGGCCGATCGTCATCGGGCAGGCGTGCGAGTTCGACTATTCGGGCGCGCAGGCCTGCAAGGCGCTGCGGCAGGAGGGGTATCGCGTCATCCTGGTGAACTCCAACCCCGCCACCATCATGACCGATCCGGATCTGGCGGATGCGACCTATATCGAACCCATCACCCCGGACGTGGTCGCGCGCATCATCGCGAAGGAGAAGCCGGACGCGGTGCTGCCGACCATGGGCGGGCAGACGGCCCTCAACACCGCGATGGCGCTGCACCGCTCCGGCAAGCTCAAGGAATTCGGCGTCGAGCTGATCGGCGCCAATGCCGAAGCCATCGACATGGCGGAGGACCGCCTGCTGTTCCGCAAGGCGATGGACCGTATCGGCCTCGAAAGCCCCAAGGGCGCGCTGGTGTCCGGCCTCGACGAAGCGCTGAACACGCTGGTCGATGTCGGCCTGCCCGCCGTCATCCGCCCGAGCTTTACGCTCGGCGGCACCGGCGGCGGCATCGCCTACAGCCGCGAGGACTTCATCCGCATCGTCGAAGGCGGCATCAAGGCCTCGCCGGTCGGCCAAGTGCTGGTCGAGGAATCGGTGCTGGGCTGGAAGGAGTTCGAGATGGAGGTGGTCCGCGACCGCGCGGACAACTGCATCATCATCTGCTCGATCGAGAACGTCGATCCGATGGGCGTGCACACCGGCGATTCCATCACCGTCGCGCCGGCGCTGACCCTGACCGACAAGGAATACCAATTGATGCGCAACGCCTCGATCGCGGTGCTGCGCGAGATCGGCGTCGATACCGGCGGCAGCAACGTGCAGTTCGCGGTGCATCCGGAGACCGGCCGTCTGGTGGTGATCGAGATGAATCCGCGGGTGTCGCGCTCCTCGGCGCTGGCCTCGAAGGCGACCGGCTTCCCGATCGCCAAGGTCGCGGCGAAGCTCGCGGTCGGCTACACGCTGGACGAGATCACCAACGACATCACCAAGGTGACGCCCGCCTCGTTCGAGCCGACCATCGACTATGTCGTCACCAAGATGCCGCGCTTCACCTTCGAGAAATTCCCCGGCGCCGAGGCCTTGCTGACGACGTCGATGAAGTCGGTGGGCGAGGCGATGTCGATCGGCCGCAGCTTCGCCGAATCGGTGCAGAAGGCGCTGCGCTCGATGGAGACCGGGCTCACCGGCTTCAACGAGATCGCGGTCGAGGCCGACCGCGACACGCTGCGCGCCGCGCTCGCGCGGCCGACGCCGGACCGGCTGCTGACGATCGCCCAGGCGTTCCGCGCCGG
>DASSBF010000043.1:0-10135 GCA_035699005.1 Dongiaceae bacterium | reverse complement strand
TTGTCCGGATGGGTGCGACCACCGAAATGGCGCTCGATACCCCAGACCGCGTTCAACGCGGTTTGTACCGCGCCCTCGACCCAGGCGGGGGTCCACGAGATGTCGTCTCCCGCAAGGAAAATACCACGCTGATGGGCGGGCAAGTCGTCCTGCATGAAGTGCGAGTACATCCGGAGGTTGTATCGGTAGTGGCCAGGTAGCGCACCCTTGAACGCGCCCAGGGAGTGTTCATCGGCCTCCCAGGACACCGTGATCGGGTCACCGACGATGTGGCTGGCGATGTCGACATCGGGATAGATGCGCTTGAGCGCCGAAAGCGCCAGCCGAACCCGATGCTCGACCGTATGCGGCAGCATCTTCAAGGCGTCGCTCATCCAGGAGTAGGTGAGGCAGATGACGGCCGGTTTGTCCGCGCCGTTGTCAAAGAGGTATGTCCCGCGGGTGAGCCTGTCGGTCAGCGTGGTGCTCATGACGTCGCGCCCGGTCTTGGGGTCCTTGTCCTTCCAGAACGGCCGGTCGACCATCACGAAGGTCTTGGCCGATTGCATGTAGCGCGTGCGGTCGAGCGCCATCCAGTTCTTGTGGGAGAACAATTGCTCCGCCACCTCGATGTGCGTGGTGAGCAGCCAGGACTGGCAGGTGGCGAGGATGGCGGGATACGCGCGGGTGGCGCCCCAGCGGTCCGTGACGGCGAACCGGTTTCCCCCGTCTTGTCCATTGGGCGCCGGCGCGATGCGCGTGACGCCCGGCCGCGGCGCGCCGGCATGCAGGCTTTCGAGGGACGTGCCACGCGGCCAATGCGCCATCTTGTCCGGCTGCAGCTTCCACAGGCGCCGCGGCATCTGCTCCACCCCGCCCTTGACCAGGCGCTGGTCTTCGTCGCAGTTGGTGTAGACGACGCGGAGGATTTCCAGCATCGAGTTCGGGAAGTCGGTGTCCCATCCGCCGGTGCCGAAACCGACCTGGCCGAAGACCTCCAGGTGACGGAACGAACGCCGCATGAAGGCATCGGACGTGGCGATGAATCCGTAGAAGGTGCGATCGTCCCAGATCGGGATCAGGCGGTTCCATATCTCCTTGATCCGGCGCACGTCGCGGGCGCGGATCGCGGCCTGCATGGCGCCGAACTGCGCGCCATGCTCCAGCGCCTCGCTCCAGGCCGCGGCGACCTCGCGGAAGATCGCCGGCAGGTCGTCGAGCTTCTCCGCATAGATCGGCTGGCCGGCGAGATCGACGACCGTGCTGCGCGACGCGGCGGTCAGCGGATTGGGGAATGGCTCGGTCTCCAGCCCAGCGAGATCGAGATAGTGATAGAACGCGGTCGAGCAGACCGGGAAGCGCATGCCGCCCAGTTCCGCAACGATGCCGTCCGCGCCCTCGAACGGCTGCGAGCGCAGCCGACCGCCGATGCGCGCCGCCTCGTAGACCACGGGCTTCAGCCCAAGCTTCATCAGCTCGAACGCCGCCACCACGCCCGCCGCACCCGCGCCGACGATCGCGACCTCGGTGCCGAGCTTGTCGGCAGGGAGGCGCCCGAGGCCCGCGGGGTGCTTGATCCAGTCATCGAAAGCGAACGGGAAATCCGGGCCGAAATAGGTGACGGGCCGCTTGTCGGGTGATTCACTGATCGCGGGGACGTGGGAAGCGGTCATGGGTGGCCTCCGCGCAAGGGCGTGAGAGGCTTGCGAGCGGACGCATGACGGCGACCGGCACACTGTCGCGTTCCACGCCGCGTCGTGCGAGCAGAATCGCGGTTCGCGGCTTCCCCTCGCCGAAAGACTACTGCGCCGCCGCCCGGCGAACAAGCTGTACGGGTTCGCGCCAGATCAGGCTCGCCTGCTCCTGAGCCGCTGCTCGATCGAGCGGAGCACCTTGGCCCGCCGCATCGTTTGCCGACAGGCCCCGGCGAACAATTGGCCGACGGTGCGGCGCGGCCTTGGATTGATGGGAATATCGGCGATCTCCGGGCAGCGGGCCGCCAGGATCGCGCGCAGGAGGGTGGCGTTCTTCCGGTCGGCCAGGGGCGCGGCGAGCAGAAGATCGAGAACACGGCGCGAGTTGAAAAGGATGGCGGTATCGAACGCCATGTCCGAGCCCAGCAATGCCGGACCATGCCAGGTCGCCATGCGGTGCTCCATGTAGACGAGATCCCACACATCGTAGCCTCTTATCGTGGCCGAGTATGGGTTCGAGATGTCATAGCCGACGGTCGCGAAGAAGCGCGTCATTTCTTTGCGCAGATAGTCAGCCGCTTCCCGCCGTAGCGGGAGGCTCCTGGTCGACCTTGACAGCGAAACCGCGACCCAGTTCTCGGGGTCGATCGCTGTCGGCATGTCCGGATGCGCGCGCCAGAAGGCGCGGCCGATCTCGGCCAGATTCGACCGGACATGGATATGACTGTCATGCTCGAACGCCTTCCAATAGATTGCAGAGATGGCGGGAGCGAACGGGCAATCCGGCATGCTTTCCATCAGACGATAGATGGATTCCGCCTCGCTTCGCTCGACCGGAGGCAACCGGCGATGTTCGATGCCGAGGCGGTCGCAGACCTGGCGCGCCACCTCCGCGTCGACGCGATGCTGCGGCCCGCGGCAATAGGTGAAGGCGACGATCCCAGGCATCTGCCGATAGACGGCAAGGGTCAGTCGGCTATCCAGGCCGGCGGTCACGGATATTGCGGGTTTCCATCGGGTCGCCGTCGCTTCGGCTGTCCGCACGAACAGCCAGTCCGCCTCCTCCAGCAGCGCGGATACCGGCCGCTCGTGCCGCTCGGCGCGCGGCCAGTAGCGCCACAGCCGTCGGCTCTCGGGATCCAGGGCGAAATTGGCGGGCAGAACTCTCACCCCGGCAACCGGCGAGGCGTTCCCGGGCAGCGCGCACCAATAGTGCCTGAAGAGATCGACGCGCGGCTGCTCGCCGGTGAGGTCGCCCAGTATCGTGGAATGCGACGCGATGGCGGGGCGATCTTCCGCGAAATAGACCGTGCGGGTGGCGCATGCGTCGTTGAATATGCGCCACTGATCGCCGATGCGGCAGATCGCGACGAACCGGCCGACCAGATCTTCTGTGTCCGCCAGCATCGCGTCGATGCCGGATGCTGACGCCGTCTCGGCCAGGGATGTTACGATCCGCGGTTCATCGGCATCCGGCCGCCTCAAATCGATGCAATGGCCGACCAGTGCGATGAAAGACGATCCCGACCTGGCAACGGAACACGTGTAGTCGGGCGAAACGAACAACCGGCCCTCGGGGATGGGCTTTTCCGCCAGTCCCGAAGGCCCGGCCAGGTCCGGAGCACTCGAAAACAGGAAGCTCCGCGGCGGAAAACCATTCCAACGCCAGCGAGCATGGTCATGGGTAGCAGTCATCGACGACCTCCGCGATAGAGGCGTGAGCGCGCCTTTCGAGCGCCCTGTAGACGGATGTCGGTGTTGTTCTTCCCTTTGACAACAGCTTACGGCCCGACCAATGAGGAACAAGCGGGGCCGGGTATTGTGCGAAAGAGAGCGGAAGCCGGCGATGAATTATCCCGCGGCACGAGCCGTGCATGGCCGCAGGATGCTTGCGCGCGCTGGCTCGACCAGCCGATATGCGCGATCGCGATGTTGACGAGCGTCGCTTATCCACCGCGCTGGTTGGGACGGTTTTTCCGGATGATGGCGACGATGATGAGCCCGAACGTCACCAGGCGCGCGATGTAGATGAGCGGCTCGGTCTCCTCCGACAGGCGGCCGATGCCGAGGACCAGGCGCGTGACCGCATCGAGCCCGAAGGCGGCGGCGAACAGCAGGAAGAAGCTGTCGCGGGTCTGCCGCCAGAAGCGCAGGAAGAACAGGGTCGCCACGCTCGAGGCCATGGCGACCGCACCGGTCAGGACATAGAGTAGGGTTCCCATTATTCCGCCTCCCAGATGAGGCCGTAGAGCAGCACCATCATCGCCACCACGGAAACCAGGATGCGCGAGACCGAAAGATCGATGGACGGAAGCACGACCTTGTCGATGACCAGCAGCACGTTGTTGAGCGTCAGTCCGGCGAAGCACAGGCCGCTCCACAGCAGCAGGCGGTATCGCCCGCGCAGATAGGCGCGGAGCAGAAGGAACGTGCAGGTCAGGGCCGTGAGCGCACACAGCAGATAGATGATCGCTGCCATACTAGCGGTCTTTCCTGAATTTGAATGCGTCGGCGAATTCGCGGATCCGGCGCGGCTTGGCGTGGATCATGTTGGTGATCGCGATCAGATGGCGGGTATAGGCCTGGGCCAGCCGGTCGATCATCGCCTTCTGCTCGGCCGACTGGCCGTCGCAGCGATAGATCTCCGCCGCGCAGCTCAGCAGCCCGTCGGCGCACAGTCGGCCCAGCACCTCGCCGGCCTGCTGTTCGGTGATGTAGAGCCGCTTGGCCGTCCGCGGGATGTCCCACGATTCGCCCGGGTTCGCACGCAGCAGCAGCAGCGCCTCCAGATGCGCGACCGAATCGATGTATTTGAGGATGAAGTCCCGCAGATCGTCGGGAATCGGCTCATCCGCCATTCTATCCGAAGGTCCCCATTGGCAATGATCGTCAGCCCTCGATTCCGGAGCATGAGCCGGAAACCGGCCCGCTGCAACCTTGCAATATCGGGGAGGCGGGGCGAGGGCGGCGCTACGCGGCGTTGTCCTTCGCCAGCAATCGTTGAGTTTCCCCGGCGGGGCGGGCGGCATAGTTGGACGCCATCTGCCGGCCCTGCTCGCATTCGCGCGCGTAGGTGATGAGGTGATGCCCCACCAGGCCGATGTGGATCAGCTCCTCGATCCTGCCCGCGCGCAACGCCGGCAACGCCATGCGCCAGAAGATCCGGCGGTACGAGCCGAGGACGCCCACATGCAGGAAGATGTTGGCGAGGCAGGTGAGCGCCTTGCGGATGTTGGCAAGATTGAGCCGCGCGCGCGAGACCGGCGGCGTGATGCGGTTCGCAAAGGTGTGCCGCGCATTGTGCGCGAAGCGGGCATAGAGCGCCTCGGGCCGGTAGGCATGGCGGACGCATTGCCGCCAGCTTTCCAGCACGTCCTCGTACGGCCGCAGGAAGACGATGTTCGATTCCCGCGCCGCATCGTCGGTCAGCCGGCCCGCCGCCTCCAGCCGGTCCCATAGCGGCGTACGCGGCAAGGCCTGCAGCAGGTTGATGGTGAGGAGCGGGATTTGCGAGCGGTCGACGAATTCGTTGATCCGCGCCGTGGTGTCGGCGGTGTCGGTATCGAGGCCGAGGATGATGCCCGACACCACTTCCATGCCGTGGCGGTTGAGGGTCTCGATCCCTTCCAGCAGCGGGACGGCGAGATTGTGCTGCTTGGACATGGCGCCGAGTGCCGGCAATTCCGGCGTCTCGATGCCGCAGAAGATGGTGGTGAAATGGGCCTCGCGCATCAGCTCCAGCAGGTCCGGGAGCTTGGCGATGTTGAGCGTCGCCTCGCAGGCGAAATGCACCGGATAGCCGCGGTCCTTCTGCCAGGCGATGAGATGCGGCAGCAGGTCGCGCGCCGCCTTGCGGTTGGCGATGAAATTGTCGTCGACGAAATAGACCGCGCCGAACGGCCCGCGCGCCATCATGGCATCGAGCTCGGCCAGGATCTGCTCCGGCTCCTTCAGCCGCGGCTGGCGGCCATAGAGCGCCGGGATGTCGCAGAACTCGCAGCGGTACGGGCATCCGCTGGAGAACTGCACCGAGCCCAGCATGTAGCGCCCGCGCTCGATCATGCGATAGGCCGGGATCGGGAAGTCCGGCAGCGGCAGGCGCTCCGCCGTCTCGAAGCGCCGCTGCGCAGGCGGGCGCGCGACGCCGCGGTCGAGCATCGCGATCAGCGCGTCGGTGGCGTCGCCGACTTCGCCGATATGGAGATAGTCGAAGTCGGGATAGAGCTGCGGGCTGGCGGATACGGACGGACCGCCGAGCACGCAGGCCTTGCCCCTGGCATGGGCGCGGCGAGCAATGTCCTGGATCGCCCGCCGCTGGATGTGCATGCCGCTGACGAACACCGCATCGGCCCAGTCGAACTCGCGGTCCGTTGCCGTCCTGATGTTCTCGTCGACAAAGCGCACGTCCCAGCTTTGCGGCAGGTAGGCGGCGATCAGCAGGATTCCCTGCGGCGGCATGAAAGCCCTGACGCCCATCAGCCGGTAGGCATGCTCGAACGTCCCGAACGACGGCGTGTAGCGGGGAAACACGCACAGGATGCGGCGCACATTCCGGACCGCGATCTGGCTTCTCATGACCTCTTCTTTCCGTCGGGTCCTTGCTTCATCGACTAACGCGGATGTTCGCCGCCTGTTCCCTTTGCCCGCCGATCGTCCGGTGCGGGCGGCTGCCAGTGTAGGCGAAATGCGCCGCCTTGCCGCATTTTTTTATCGCCGATCCACGATGCGGTCGCGAAGCGCATGGCCTTCCGCCGACCCGGCATCTCGATGCCGAATCTCGTAGCGTGGGCGGCCCGTTCTGCGGCACTCTCGGCTCCGGACCGCCCGGCTCCCACCGCCTGCCGATCGTTCCATCGGGAGCCGCGCGTGAACGATCCAATATCCGGGATGAACCTGCGCAACGTGATCGCGGCCTGTGCGGCCGTGTGCGTTTTCACGATCTCGCTGGGCGAAGGATTCCCCCTGCTGTCCCTCAAGATGGAGGCATGGGGCATCGATTCGACGGTCATCGGGCTCAATGCGGCTGCTGCGCCGGTGGGCATCCTGCTGGCCGGCCTCGTCATCCCGCGCCTGTCCCACGCGTTCGGGCCGAAGCGGGTGGCGGTCTTCATGGCGATCGCGACCGGCCTCATCTTCCTGGCCTATCCAACCTTTCCGACCTTGTGGGCCTGGTTTCCCCTGCGCCTGCTGCAGGGCATCACCGTCTCCACCCTGTTTGCCTTGAGCGAGGCCTGGATCCTGGGCGCCGCGGGTGCCTGGCGTGGCCGGGTGGTCGGAATCTATGCCACCTGCATTTCCGCGACCTTCGGCATCGGTCCCGCGATCGTCGGATGGGTCGGCATCGAGGGCTACACCGCCTTCGCGATCGGAGCCGGCATCCTCTTTCTCGCGACCGTGCCGATCTCCATGGTTTCGGCGCCGGCCGGCGAGGCGGAGCGCGAGCATGTCTCGATGCTGCGCTTCCTGCCCAAGGCGCCGCTGCTGCTGACCGCCATCTACGCGCACGCCATCTTCGACGGCGGCATGCTCGGCTTCCTCTCGATCTACGGGGTGCGCACCGGCATGAGCATCGAGCGCGCCGCCCTGCTGCTGACGACCCTCTCGCTCGGCAACGTGTTCTTCCAGATCCCGATCGGATGGATCGCCGACCGCACCTCGAAGCGCGGCACGATGGTCGCCTGCTTCATCGTGGCGTCGGCCGGGCTCGCGCTGATGCCCCTCGCGATCGACAGCGCATTGATCTGGCCGCTGCTGCTGGTGACCGGCGCGGCGGGCTTCGGCGTCTACACGGTCGGCCTGGCCGAGCTCGGCGACCGGTTCCAGGGCGCCGACGTGATCGCGGGGACCTCCGCCTTCTCCACCATCTGGGGCCTCGGCGCGCTCACCGGCGCCGTGCTCTCCGGCTTTGCCATGGATGCGTTCGGGCCGAATGGCTTCCCGCACGCGCTGCTGGCGGTGTTCATCGGCTACCTGGCGATTCAGTGTGCGCGCGGCCTGCGCGCTCGCAGTGCGCCGGCCGAGTGATACGAACTACGTGTAGCTCACCAGCCGCTCGCCCGGCTCGAACGCGGCGATCGACTGGCGCCAGGACGCGCGCGGCCAGCGCAATTGCACGGAAGCATCCGCCGGCCGGTAGCAGGCGGTGTAGAGCGTGCCCCAATCGCCTTCCCTCACCGGCCGATAGATCGGCGGCTGGAGGAAGCGGTCGCTGAGATGCTCCATGGTCTCGCCGGGGTTGCCGATCACGTTCTCCAGCAGCGCCTCGCGCCGCACCGTGTCGACGATGCGCGGGTCGTCCGGCCGGATGGTCGCATCCTGCCGGTTGGCGGAATAGGGCTCGCGTCGCACCTCCGGCGCGCGGTCGGGCGAGATGAAGACGGTCAGCCAGTCGCCCCTGCGGTCGAGGATCGCGAGGTTGTACGGCAGGTGGACCGGCACGCGCTTCAGCACTTTGAGCGCGTCTCCCGCATGGCGGCAGGTCTCGAGGATGTAGCGCAGCACGATCGCGATGCCGAAGCCCTCGCCCCGCGCGCGCCGGCCGCCGAACGCGAGCGAGACGCTGAGGCCGTCCGCATTGACGCCGTCGAGCACGCCCCACGCGCAATCGGTCATGGCCAGCGTTGCCATGCCGGTGAACAGCCCGCGCAGCAGCACGGCATCGCACAGCGCCGGCGGATAGTCGTAGTTGCGGATGAGGGCCGGGCGTTCGCGCGTCCAGATCGCCTGGGTGCAGCCGCTGACGAAATCCGGCGGCTGCCACAGCGACAGGAAGCGCGCGATGAGGTCGCCGCCGCCGAAGCGCTCGGTCAGACGCTCCCAAGCCGGCACCAGTTCCGGCATGTGGTCCTTGAGGGCCCGCGCGCAGGCGAGATAGCTTGGCCGTGCGCCGTCGCCGTCCTGCAGATACCAGCGCAGATAATTCTGCCAGCGCGCCTCGAACAGCGGCTGCAGGCTTGTTCCCGTTCCGTCATCGCCGACGGCGCGGAACGTGAGCGCGCTCATCGCGCAGGCTTCGAAGCTGGTCGCATTTTCCGCGCCGAACCGGCATCCGCTTCAGCGGAAAATGCTCCAGTCATTTGCTGATGAAGGTGTCGGGCGCCGGCGCCTGGCTCGGGTTCGCCTGCTCGCGCAGGAACATGCGGCCGAGTTGCTCCTTCGGCCCGCTGTCGCCGACATTGCCCGGCTGCCCCGGCAGGACCGCATCCGGCGCGGCCGCGGCCTCGCGCGCGCGATGGCGGCCCGGCCGCACCAGCGGACCCAGCGAATCGAGATAGGCGCGGTCGAATTTCGGGTCATAGACCGGGAACTCGATCTTGCGGTCGCGGAAGCTCTTCATCGGCTGGCCGAGATGCCGCATCCCGCGCTGGCGCTGGTGGCGCACCTGGTCGAGGTCGATCTCGATCGGGATGAACTCCTCGTTGGTCGAGGATTGGTGCACCACCCGGCCCGAGGGATCGAACACCGCCGACTGCCCGTTGCCGCCGGCGGCGAGGCCGTTGATGTCGAAGATGTAGCACTGGAACATCGCGGCCGAGGCCTTGGCGACCGCGAGGTCGATGTCGCGGTCGATGGTATGCGTCATCACCGGATGCAGGATCACTTCCGCGCCCATCGCGGTGATGGTGCGCATGGTCTCCGGGAACCAGATGTCGTAGCAATTGAGCAGTCCGAACCGCCCGACCTCCGGCACGTCGAACACGCAAAATTGGTCGCCGCCGGTGACGCCTTCCTCGAACGGCGTGAAGGGGAACATCTTGGAGTAGCGCGCGATCACTTCGCCCTTCGGGTCGATGACAGGCGAAGTGTTGAAGATGGCGCCGTCGCGCTTCTCGTAGAGCGAGCCCGGCACGAACCAGATGCGATGCTCGCGAGCCATCTGCTGGAATTCCTCCTCGGCAGGGCCGGGCAAAAGCTGGGCGTAGTGCAGGGAGGAGCCGAACGGCGCCAGCTCGCTCAGCAGCACCATCTCGACCCAGGGGTAATAGTGCATCAGCAGCTTCAGGCGCTGACGGATGCCGTCGATGTTCCGCTCCGGCAGGACATGCATCTGGATGCCTGCGATGGCGAACGGCTTCATGCAAAACTCCGACTCGGTTTCAACGCTTGGGCGCTACCAGACCCGATATATGGGGTGCTGGCAACCAAGGTTCCGGCGGCACCCTGCCGCACGCGGGTTAAGATATTGTTGAACAAAGGGATATTGAAAACGTTCAGCGGCCAACAATAGTTCTGCAGCCGATCCGCGCCGTCGCCGACAGTCTCCGGTCTAGAACATCTTTCCCCACCACGCCTGCGGCGGGACCGGGGGCGCGTCGGGGGCGGGGGCGATGCCGTGGAATTGTGCCTTGAGGCCGGCGTTCCACAGCTTGGCGCGGTCGATCAGCTTGCGGTCGTCGGTCTGGAACCGGCCGTGGCTCACCAGGATGCCGAGGTCGGCGCCGTAGTAGCGGTACGGCCCGGCG
>DASSBF010000042.1:0-34538 GCA_035699005.1 Dongiaceae bacterium | reverse complement strand
TCATCTGACTTCTGACTTCTGACTTCTGACTTCCGACTTCTGATCACTGATACACCCACCGCCTCCGCACCTCGTCCAGCCGTCCTTCCGGGATCGCGGCCTGAACCTCGCGCATCAGGCGGTTCATCACGGCGATGTTGTGCTGGGTCAGGAGCTGGAGGCTGAGCAGCTCTTCCGCCTTGATGAGGTGATGCACGTAGGCCCTGGAGAAATTGCGGCAGCAATAGCAGTCGCAGGCCTCCTCGATCGGCGCGGGATCCTCGCGGAAGCGCGCATTCTTCAGGTTGACGCGCTCGCCCTTGGCACCCCGCATCAGGGCCGCACCGTGGCGCGCGATGCGGGTCGGGCTGACGCAGTCGAAGGTGTCGATACCCTGCGCCACGCCGGCGAAGATGTCGCGGAAGCCGCCGATGCCGAGCAGGTGGGTCGGACGGTGGCGGTTCAGCTTTTCCATTGCGAAGCCGACCACCTCGTCCATCTCCGCGCTGTTGCCGCCGAGGGTGCCGCCGACCGCATTGCCGAAGAACGCGCGGTCGTTGACCCAGGCGGCGGCCTCGTGGCGCAGGTCCTGGTACACCCCGCCTTGCAGGATGCCGTAGAGCGCCTGGCGCCCGTCATGGCCGCGCTCGAACTCGGCGAGGCAACGGTCGCCCCAGCGGTTGCTGAGGCGCAGCGAACGCTCAGTATAGCGGCGGTCGGAATGATAGGGCGTGCATTCGTCGAAGGTGACGATGAGATCGGCGCCGAGCTTGCGCTGGATGTCGATCGAGCTTTCCGGCGTCAGCAGGTGCTTGCTGCCGTCGATATAGGAGCGGAAGGCAGCGCCCTTTTCGCTGATCTTGAGCAGCGTCTTCGGGCGCGCGATGTCGCGCCGTCCCTTGATCTCGTCCGCCACCGAGCCGTGGCCCAGGCTGAAGATCTGGAAGCCGCCGGAATCGGTCAGCATCGGCCCGTCCCAACCCATGAAGCGGTGCAGCCCGCCCATCTTCGCCACCAGCTCCGCGCCGGGCTGCAGCATCAGGTGATAGGTGTTGGAGAGGATGATCTGCGTCTTCTCCTGCCGCAGCGCCGCCGGCGAGGCGGCCTTCATCGCCGCCTTGGTGGCGCAGAAGATGAAGGCCGGCGTCTCGAGTGCGCCGTGCGGTGTTGAGAGGCGTCCCCGCCGGGCGCGGGTGCCGTTCGGATCTTCGGCGAGGATCTCGAAGGAGAAGTTGGGATAGGTGAGAGTCATGGGCGGTGCGCCCGGACCGGTCGACCGACACCACACTCCATTCCGTCATGGTCGTGCTTGGCACGACCATCCACGAATGTGCCGGCGATGGCGCGGTCTTGCCCAACCAAACTCGTAGATGGCCGTGCCAAGCACGACCATGACGAAGAGAGGATGCTGCCGGTGTGACGCCAGTTCATCACGCCGCCACTGCCGCCATCGGCGCGCCATCGCGGGATTCGTAGGCGCGGCGGTCGGCTTCGGGGAGGAACCAGCGCGCGGCGTAGATCGCCGGCGCTTCCAGCAACGCCATCGCGAGGCGGATCCAGTAGGTGCCGAGGATGAAGGTGAAGACGAGCGTGGAGAGGTCGACCGCCGTTTCCGTCTGGCCCAGCAGGCGCGGGAAGATGTACCAGGCCAGCGTCGAGAACACCGTGTTGTCGACCAGCGCCGAGACCGCGGTCGAGCCGCAGGCGCGCGCCCACAACTGGCCGCGTCCGGTCCATTGCCGGATCTTCTGGAACACGAAGATGTCGTTGAACTGGCTGACCAGGTACGAGGTGAGGCCGGAGATCAGCAGCGTCGCCTGCGGCATGTAGAGCGCGCGAATGTGCCCGTCGTTCGGCAGCGCCCAGGCCATGCCCTCGCCCGCTTCCTCCGCGGTCATCGGCTTGTAGCCCATGATGAGCAGCATCATCACCGTCATCAGCAGCATGGCGGAGAAGCCGAGCCACACCGCCTTGCGCGCGGTCGGGCGGCCGTAATACTCGGTCAACACGTCGGTCGCGATGTAGGTCGCGGAGAAGGCGACCGTGCCGAGCGGAATCGGCGAATCATAGAAGCTGAAGCTCGCGGCCTTCAGCACCTGCACGTTGGCCGCGATGATGCCGACCGCGATGAAGATGAACATGCCCGGCGCGCCGAACGGGCGCAGCATGAGGGGGATGAGGCTGAACACGACGACCAGCTCGATCACGAGCATGGATTCGGTTGGCAGGGCGTTGAGGCCCGCCACCAGACCGGCAAACATTTTCCGCTCCCTTCCTCGGTGACCGGGATGACAGCCCGGGCGAGCCGAAAGGTTCCGTCACTTTTCTCTTGCCTTCGCGGCTCCGGGATGAGCCCGGCGCGAAGGCCGGTGGCCGCAGGTCCAGGCCCGCGGCATCACCCACTCACGAAAAACCCGCGAAGCCGATCGGGCTGCGCGGGCGCTTCAAACTCTCAAGCCGGCCGAGCGGTGTGCTGGTCGCAACGCGGTCTCAGGCGGCCGCGCGCTCGGCCGCCTTCTCGATCCGGCGCTTCAGGCGGCGCGCTTCGGCCGGCAGCTTGGCGTCCGGCGTGCCGAGCAGATAGGCATCGAGCCCGCCATTGTGCTCGATGGTGCGGATGGCGTTCACGGTCAGGCGCAGCTTCACCAGCTGGCCGAGCGCATCCGACAGCAGCGAGGTCACCTGCAGGTTCGGCAGGAAACGCCGCTTGGTCTTGTTGTTGGCGTGGCTGACATGGTGGCCAACCTGCACGCCCTTGCCGGTGATCTCGCAACGCCGGGCCATGGCAAAGTCCTTTTTGTTCAGCGGCTTCGTTCAAAGCAAATGGCCGGACAAGCAGCGCCTGCCGGCCGGGTCGCGGGGGTTGTAGAGAAGGGGTGGCGGACAGTCAAGGTGATTCCGCCTGAGGAGAGCCGCCGCTATTCCTCCAAGCCTTTGAAAAAGCTGGAAAGCAGCGACCGCGCCGCGGCGGCGGGCGAGGCCCTGCGCTGGGCGACCTTGGCCTCCAGCCGCGCCAACCGATCGGCGAGGTCGGGGTCGGCTTTCAGGCGCTCCAGCAGTCCTTCCGACACCTCCTGCCACAGCCAGTTCCTGGCCTGGTCGCGGCGGCGGCTCTCGAACTCGCCGCTTTTGGCGGTCGCCTTGCGGAACGCCTGCACCTTGTCCCACACCGCCGCCATGCCTTCGCCCTTGAGAGCGGAGCATTTGACCACGTCCGGCTGCCAGTCGGCGTGCAGCGCATGCATCAGGCGCAGCGCGTGGGCGTAGTCGGACGCGGTGCGCTCGGCCGCCGCGGCGAGGTCGCCATCGGCCTTGTTGACGATGAGAAGGTCGGCCAGTTCCATCACGCCGCGCTTCACGCCCTGCAGGTCATCGCCGCCGCCGGGACCGAGCAGCAGCAGGAACATGTCGGTCATCTCCGCGACCGCCGTTTCCGACTGGCCGACGCCGACCGTCTCCACCATGACCACATCGAAGCCCGCCGCCTCGCACAGCAACAGCGCCTCGCGGGTGCGGCGCGCGACACCACCGAGGGTTTCGCCGGCCGGGCTGGGCCGGATGAACGCTTCCTTGCGCCTGGCGAGCTCGGTCATGCGCGTCTTGTCGCCGAGGATCGAGCCGCCGGAGATTTTCGAGGACGGGTCGATGGCGAGGACCGCGACCTTGTGCCCGCTGTCGATCAGGTATTGGCCGAACGCCTCGATGAAGGTGGACTTGCCGACGCCGGGCGGCCCCGAGATCCCGAGGCGGATCGACTTGCCGGTCTTCGGCAGCAGCAAATCCAGCAGCTTTTCCGCCGACATGCGGTGGTCCTCGCGCCGCGATTCAACCAGCGTGATGCCGCGCGCCAAGGCGCGGCGGTCGCCCGACTTGATCCTGTCTGCCAGCTCCTGCTCGCTCATTTCGCGGCGCCGACGGGAAGCTTCGGCGGGGAAGCATCCGCGTCGATATCGCTGTCCCGGTCGACCCCGCGCAGCTTGCGCTCGGCCGCCTCCTGCTGGCGCCACCACATGGCGGCATAGACGCCTTCGTGACGCAGCAGGTCGCCGTGCCGGCCGCGCTCGACGATGCGGCCGTCGGAAAGCACGATGATCTCGTCCGCATCGACGATGGTGCTGAGGCGGTGCGCGATCACCAGGGTGGTGCGGTTGCGCGACAGCTCCTTGAGATTGGTCTGGATCTCGCGCTCGGTCTGGGTGTCGAGCGCGGAAGTCGCCTCGTCGAACAGCAGGATCGGCGGCGATTTGAGGATCGTGCGCGCGATCGCCACGCGCTGCTTCTCGCCGCCGGAGAGCTTCAGGCCGCGCTCGCCGACGCGCGTCTGGTAGCCGTCGGGCAGCTTCTCGATGAAGCCGGAGATATGAGCCATCCAAGCCGCCTGCTCGATCTCGTCATGGCTCGCGCCCGGCTTGCCGTAGGCGATGTTGTATTCGACCGTGTCGTTGAACAGCACGGTATCCTGCGGGACGATCCCGATGCTGGAGCGCAGGCTCTGCTGCTGCACCTCGCGCACATCCTGGCCGTCGATCCGGATGTGACCCGACGTTACGTCGTAGAAGCGGAAGAGGAGGCGCGAGATGGTGGACTTGCCCGCGCCGGACGGCCCGACGATGGCGAGCGTCTTGCCGGGCGGAACCCGGAAGCTGACACCCTTCAGGATCGGTCGGCGCGGGTCGTAGCCGAAAACCACGTTGTCGAACGCGACCTCGCCTGTCTTGACCTGGATCGCCGGCGCGCCCGGCCTGTCGCGCACGTCGACGTCGACGCGCAGCAGCGCGAACATCGCCTCCATGTCGATCAGCGACTGCCGGATCTCGCGATAGACCGTGCCGAGGAAGTTGAGCGGCAGGTAGAGCTGGATGAGATAGGCGTTGACCAGCACGAAATCGCCGACCGTCATGGTGTGGCCGGCGACGCCATAGGCCGCCATGGTCATCATCACGGTGGCGCCGATCGCGATGATGAAGGCCTGGCCGACGTTGAGCGCGGCGAGCGTGGTGCGCGACTTCACGGCGGCATGCTCGTAGGCCCGCAGCGCGACATCGTAGCGCCGCGCCTCGTGCTCCTCGTTGTTGAAGTATTTGACGGTCTCGAAGTTGAGCAGCGAATCGACCGCCTTGGTGTTGGCGCTCTGGTCCGATTCGTTCATCACGCGACGGTACTTGATGCGCCACTCCGTCACGGCAAGCGTGTACCACACATAGCCGCCGATGGTGACCGCGGTCGCCAGCGCGAAGCGCCAGTCGTACAGCACCCAGAGGATGCCGCACACCATCGCGATCTCCAGCAGCGTCGGCAGCACGTTGAACAGCACGAAGAACAGCAGGAACTCGATGCCCTTGGCGCCGCGCTCGATCGCGCGGGTGAGGCCGCCGGTCTGCCGGTCGAGGTGGAACTTCAGCGACAGCGCGTGCAGGTGACGGAAGGTCTGGAGCGCGACGTTGCGGATCGCGCGCTGCGCCACCCGCGCGAAGATGCCGTCGCGCAACTCGGAGAACACCTGGCTCGTGATGCGCGCGAGGCCGTAGGCGATCAGCAGCCCGATCGGCACCGCGATGGCGATGGCGGTCCCAGTGGCCGCGCCCGCGCCGACCTTGGGCGACAGGGCGTCGACCATGCCCTTAAAGAGAACGGGGACATAGACGTTGGCGAGCTTGGCGACGATCAGGCAGACAACCGCGGCCCCGACCCGCGCCCGCAGATCCCAGCCGATGCGCGACCACAGATGCGGCAGCAGTTCCCTGACCGCCTGCCATTGCCCCACGCGTTCCCGGCCGCTTTCGGCCTTCGCTTCAATTGCCATGAACCGCCCTGACCACGCCCAGCCCTGGGCCAATATGTATGGCAGGCTGACCGCATTTGAAAGGGCGCGAGACAAACCAAGATCGCTCAAACCCCTCCCCCGAGCCGGGGGAGGCAATCGCAGTGAGGAGCCCCCGCGCAACGGCAATTCCCTTCCCCCCTTGTGGGGGAAGGACGCGGAGCCTTAGCGAGCAGAGCGAGCTCATGCGGAGCTGGATGGGGGTGGCGCGGCGATAGCCGCGCGCGCTCGCAAGAGCGCCAGTTGATCTAAGCTGCAGCGCTGCATCACCCCCCATCCCAACCTTCCCCCACAAGGGGGGAAGGGGTTCTCCTTTGTAGGGGACGGAGAGTTGCTTCCTCAGTGCTCCGTCGCGCGGCCGAGGCTGCGGGACATCACAAGGTAGAGCTTGCCCACGTCGGCGGTGATGAAGGCGGCGGAGAGGACCGATTCCGGATCGGCGGTGGCGGAATGGGTCAGCAGGTTCTCGAACTTGGCGAGATAGCGGTCGACCATGTCCTGGAACTTCTCGTCGCCCTGATAGCGCTGCTGGATCGCCGGAACGACGAACGAATCCTTGGACTTGAACAGACGCCGCGCGAAGATCGAGCGGTCGCCGTTGCGGTAACGCTTCCACACATCGTCCGGCACTTCGGACTCGAGCAGGCTGTGGATGTCCACCGCGAGGCCGTTCAGCTCGTCGATCATCACCGCCGCGACCTTCAGGAACGCATCGCGGGTGGTGAGCGCCGTGGTCTGGCGCAGCGTGTCCAGCCGGTCCATCGCGGCCTGGGTGGATTTGGCGATCTCCTGGGTCTGGAGCTGGAAGCGCGTGCCGAGCTCGCTGGTGCGCTGGGTCGCCGCGTCCAGCGAATGGCGCAGGTTGGAGGTCTGCTTGTCGAAGCTCTGCGCGACCATGGTGGCGCGCTGGATCGCCTGCTCCGCCACCCGCGTCATGGTGGAGACGCGATCCTCCAGCGCGACCGAGGCGGCCTGGAACTCCTTGTTGAGCTTCTGCGCGGCGTCGATCAGCACCACCGAATGCTTGCCGGAGAGTTCGCTGGCGGCCGCCGATTCGGCGTGCGCCGCTTCCGCGCTCGCCTTGGCCGCAGCGGCAGCGGCGGCGAATTCCGACGTCTGGCTCTGCAGCTGGCCACGCACCGACTGGCCAAGATTGAGCACCTGCTGGGAGAGCTGCGAGAGTTCCTGCAGCTGCACCGTCACCGAGGTCTTGAGATCGTCGAGCTGGCCGCCCGCGCGCTTGGCGAGCTGGGTCAGCGCCTCGCCGCCGTCGCGGAAGCTCTGCACCACGTCGCGCGCCTGCCGGGCGCCTTCGATCGTCGCATTCTTCAGGGTCTGCGCCAGCCCCTCGACCGAGCCGTTCAGCGCCACCAGCTGCGCTTCGCCTTCCTTGGCGGCCTGGCCGGCCAGGCTCATGCGCTGGGTCAGCTGCTCGTTGAGGTCATGCTGGCGCAACAGCGACTGGTCGATGACGGAGGTCAGGCTCTCGGTCTGCTGCACCAGCGACTGTCCCACTTCCTCCAGGCGCCGGCGCGCAACATCGGCGGCGCCGGCCAGCTGCGCCGCCTGGCCGAGGTGAAGCTGGGCGATCTGGTCCGACTGGCGCGCGCCTTCCGCCGCCGCCTGGCGCAGGGTCTCGCATTGCTGCTCCACCTCCTGGCGGATGACGGTGGTCTTGGCCGCGGCGGTCGCGGTCGCGGTATCGAGGTCGGAGATGGACTTGCGCAGGGTCTGGTTCAGCGTCCCGGCGCCGTCGGTCGCACGAACCGAGGCGTCGATCAAAGCCGCGGCGTCGCTGCGGAAGGCGTTGGCGATGGATTGCGCCTCGACCGCGACGCGCTCCGCCACCTTGCCGACATCGTCGATCTGCGCCTTGAGATTCTGGCGGATCTCCAGAGTCGCGGCATTGGTCTTGGCCAGGGCGACATGCAGATCATCGCTCTGGCGCTGCAAGGTCTGGCCGAGATCGATCGCCCGCTCGGCCGCCGTGGCGCCGGCGCTCTTCAGGCCGGCGGCATGGCGGTTGATCAGGCCTTCGATGGTTCCCGCCAGGTCCTCGACCTGGCGCTGCAAGCCGCGGCTGGCTTCCGAGGCACGCTCGGTCAGTTGCAGGCCGGCCCGGCTCGCCTCATGCGCCTGCTTGGACAGGGCATCACGCATCGCGATCGCGACATCCGCCGCCTGCGCCGCGGCCTTGCCGAGCGTCACCGCCTGCGAGTTGGCGGCATCGGACAATTGCCGGCCACGATCCACCAGATCCTGGAACAGCGCCCGGACGCTGTCGCTCTCGGTACCGAGATTCTTGGTGGCTTCGCTCGCCGCCTGCGCCGCCACGTCCTTGAGGTGCGCGGCCTGGCGCTGCGCCGCCTCCTCGAAGCTGGCGACAACGTCGGCAAGGCCCTGGCCGGTCAGCTCCGCCTGCACCTTGGCCGAGGCGCTGAGGCCATGGGTCTGCTGCACCAGGCCGGCGGCGGTGGCGGCGATCTCCTGCGTCTGCAGCTTCAGCGCCGATTCGAGATAGGCGCCGGCCTGCTTGGCCGCCGCGACCAGCTCGTCGCGCTGGGCGACGGTCGCGACCTGCAGCTCCTTGATGCGGTTGCCGATCTGCTCGGCGGCGTTCAGGAACTCGTCGGACTGGCCGCGCATGATGCCGTGCAGCGAGTTCGCCGCCTGCTGCGCCATCTCCTGCAGCCGCCCGCCGGCCGCGCTCATGGATTGCTCGAGCGCGGTCGAGCGCGTCTCCAGCTCGCCCGCCGCCGCATGCACCGAAACCAGGTGCCGGTCCAGCTGCTCCTTCAGCTTCGCGCCGGCCTGATCGGTCGCCTCGCCCAGCTTGTCGCCATGGGAGAGCGCCAGGCTGGAGAGGTCGCCGGTGCGACGGATCAGGCTGTCGACCACCACGCTCAAGGCCTGCGAATGGCCGTCCAGCTGACCGCGCAGGCTCTGCGCCGCACGATCCGCCGCCTCCGACAGCAGCCGGCTCTGCCCGGCCGCGGCATCGGCGAGCGCGGCGGCGCGCCGGTCGATCTCCTGCAGCGCCGTCGCGATCGAATCGCCGTAATTGCTGATGGCGGAGCGCCAGTGATCGGCCGCCTGCTGCTCGAGCGAGCGCATGCGTTCGCCGTGCTCGTTGAGGCGCTGGCCGAACCGGTCGGCGCCTTCGGCCGCCACCTGGTTGGCGCGCTTGGCGTGGGCGTCCAGCTCCTCGCCGAGATTGCTGGTGCGCCGCTCCAGCGCCTGCACCAGCTCGCCCAGCTTGCCGTGCTGCTCGCGCCAGGCCTCGCCCAGCGCCATCGTGTGCAGCGACATGCGCTGGCGCAGCGCATCGCCGGCCTGCTCGCCGGCGGCGACCAGCTCATCGCGCTGATGGCTGAGCTGCTCGCCCAGCCTGGCGACGCGCTCGGCCGCCGCGTTGTCGAGATCATCCAGCCTGGATTCCTGCGCGGTGACCTGCGCGCTCAGGCGCTCTCCCGTCTGGTCGAGCATGGCGCCGAGCCGGTCCGACTGCTTGTCGATGGCGGCGGCCAGCTTGCCATGGCGCTGGTCGACATCGGCCAGGTGCTCGTCGAGCCTGGCCGCTTCCTTGCGCAGCAGTTCGGCGAACTTGTCGGCGCCGCGGCCGGCCGCGCCTTCCAGGATGATGCCGTGGCCGCGGATCGCGGAGGCGAGCTCGTCCGCCTTCTTGCCGGCCTGCTGCGCCAGCTCGTCCAGCTTGGCCTCGTGGCCTTCGATGTGGGTGCGGAAACGCTGCGCGGCGGCGTCGGCGGCGAGGGTCATGCGTCCGCCCTGCTGGTCGATCAGCTGCTGCAGCTCGGTCGTCTGCCGGCCGGCCGCATCGGTCGCGTTCCCGAGCGCCGACTTGAATTCGGCGATCCGGTCGCTGAAGACGCGCGTGGCTTCGATCGTCGCTTCGCCCAGCTGCCTGCCATGCTCGTCCAGCGCGGCGCGCATCGCCTGCTGACGCTCGCCCAGGCGGTCGGAGGCCGACTGCGCCATGGCCCCGACGCCTTGTGTCAGGCCGTCGAAGGTCTGGCGAATCTGGTCGCCGGCCGCGGCCGCCGCGGCGCCCAGGCGCTCGACCTGCGCGCGGCTCGCCTGCTCCAGCACCGCATTGTCGGCAGCGCAGCGCTCCGCCGCGGCCACCGCCTGGTCGGCGAGGCGCGTCAGTTGCGCGCTCATCTGCTTGGCGCTGCCGCGGATCTGGGCCGCCAGCGTCTCGGTATGGCTGGTGAATTCGCGCTGGGAGGCCTCGGTCGCCTGGATCATGGTGCGGGTCTCGTGGCGCGAGGTCTCGGTCGCCTGGTCGATCCGCCCGCCGAGTTCGCTCAATTGCTCGCGGAACCGGGCGATCGCCTGCTCGATGTGGTCGCCCACGCGCTCGGCCTGGGTCTCGACCGCGTCGCGCACACTGGAGCCGTGGTCGAGAATCCGGTCGATCACCGCCGCGATCTCCGCGCGCTTGGCATCCAGCACCTGCGTGATGCGGCGGGCGCTTTCCTCGGCCGAGGCCTCCATCGCGGCGGCCTGATCCCGGCCGGTCTGGCCCAGGCCTTCGCGCTGCTTTTCCACCACGCCGACCATCTCGCCCAGCAGCCTGCGCTGCTCGGCCAGCGTGCTTTCCACATCCTCGGCGCGGGCGCGCGCGGCCTTGGCCGCGGTATCGATGTCGCTGGCCTGGGAGCGGAACAGCGCGCGCGTGCCATCGAGCGCGGCAGCCGCCTCTTCCGTCGCCATGCGCAGATCGAGCGCCTGGCGGCGCAACGCTTCCGCGATCGAGTGGATGCGATGTTCCCCCTTCTGGTCGGGGAAGGTGAGCTCGGCCAGCCGGCTCGCCAGCACCTCGGTGTGGTCCTTGAGCGCCTGCCCGCGCATCACGAAGGCGGCCAGCAGCCAGAGCAGGAGGATAGGCGTGGCGATGCCGGCGACCACCATGCCGACCTGGTGCGGGAGCATGCCGCCGAGCGCGGCGGTCCCGACAAAACCGAACACATACCAGGCGACACCGATGATCCAGAGCACGGTGATGGTGCCGGCGGCCACACCCCAGCCCCGCCGACCGGTGAGATACGTCATATCCATTCCTCCCACATGATCCGCCCGCGTGGCTTCTCCCCCAAGCCGCGCGGCCGGATCACTCCATGATGCTATGCGGCCTTTTGCCGGCGCCGGATCAGGCCCAGTATCTCCGCTGCCGCCTTTGGTATGTTGGTGCCGGGGCCGAAGATCGCCGCCACCCCGGCATTTTTCAAGAACTCGTAGTCCTGCGCGGGAATGACGCCGCCGCACACCACGGCGATGTCGCCCGCACCTTCCGCCTTCAACGCCGCGGTCAGCTGCGGCACCAGGGTCTTGTGCCCTGCCGCCTGGCTCGAGACGCCGATCGCATGCACGTCGTTCTCGACCGCCTGCCGCGCCGCCTCGTCCGGCGTCTGGAACAGGGGGCCGATATCGACATCGAAGCCGATATCCGCGAACGCGGTCGCGATGATCTTGGCGCCGCGATCATGACCGTCCTGTCCCAGCTTCACCACCAGCAGGCGCGGGCGCCGCCCTTCGGCCTTCAGGAAGGCCAGAACCTCCGCCTGGATCTTCTGGAACTCCGGGTCGTTGCGATAGGCCGCGCCATAGACGCCGGAGATCGATCGCACTTCCGCCTTGTGCCGGGAATAGACTTTTTCGAGCGCCGCCGACACCTCGCCCACCGTCGCGCGCGCGCGCATGGCGGCGATCGACAGCTCCAGCAGGTTGCCGCTGTTGCCGGCCGCGGCCTTGGTCAGCGCATCGAGCGCCGCTGTCACCTTGGCGCCGTCGCGGCGGGCCTTCATCCGGGTGAGGCGGGCGATCTGCTGCGCGCGCACCTTGCTGTTGTCGATGTCCAGCACCTCGACCTCGGCCTCAATGCCGGACTGGTATTTGTTGACGCCGACGATGATGTCCTCGCCGCGGTCGATGCGGGCCTGGCGCCGCGCCGCCGCTTCCTCGATGCGCAGCTTGGGCATGCCGGATTCCACCGCCTTGGTCATGCCGCCCAATTGCTCGACCTCGGCGATCAGCGTCTCGGCCTCCTTGACCAGGGAATCCGTGAGGCTCTCCATGTAGTAGCTGCCGCCGAGCGGATCGACCACGCGCGGCACGCCGCTCTCCTCCTGGATGATGAGCTGGGTGTTGCGCGCGATCGAGGCGGAGAACGGCGTCGGCAGCGCGATCGCCTCGTCCAGCGCGTTGGTGTGCAGCGATTGCGTGCCGCCCAGCACCGCGGCCAGCGCCTCGATGGTGGTGCGCACCACGTTGTTGTAGGGATCGTGCTCGGTCAGCGAGACGCCGGAGGTCTGGGAATGCGTGCGCAGCACCAGCGATTGCGGGTCCTTCGGGTCGAAGCCCGTCATCAGCTTCGCCCACAGATAGCGCGCGGCGCGCAGCTTCGCGATCTCCATGAAGAAGTTCATGCCGATCGCGAAGAAGAAGGAAAGGCGCGGCGCGAAATCGTCGATCTTGAGCCCTTTGGACAAGGCCGCGCGCACGTAGTCGATCCCGTCCGCGAGGGTGAAGGCCAGTTCCTGCACCGCGGTCGCGCCGGCCTCCTGCATGTGATAGCCGGAGATCGAGATCGAATTGAATTTCGGCATGCGCCGCGCGGTGTAGGCGATGATGTCGGCGACGATGCGCATGGATGGCGCGGGCGGGTAGATATAGGTGTTCCGCACCATGAACTCTTTCAGGATGTCGTTCTGGATGGTGCCGGACAGCAGCTCCTGCTTCACGCCCTGCTCCTCGCCCGCGACGATGAACGCGGCCAGCACGGGCAGCACGGCGCCGTTCATGGTCATCGACACGCTCATCCGGTCGAGCGGGATACCGTCGAACAGGATTTTCATGTCCTCGACGGAATCGATCGCGACGCCGGCCTTGCCGACATCGCCGACGACGCGCGGATGATCCGAATCATAGCCGCGATGCGTGGCGAGGTCGAACGCGACGGAAAGGCCCATCTGCCCGCGCTTGAGGTTGTCGCGGTAGAACGCGTTTGACTCCTCGGCGGTGGAGAAGCCGGCGTACTGGCGGATGGTCCAGGGCCGGTTGGCATACATGGTGGCGCGCGGCCCGCGCGTGAACGGCGGCAGGCCGGGCAGGCTGCCGGCCACCTCCAGCTTTTCCAGATCCGCGGCCGTATAGAGCGGCTTGACCGCGATGCCCTCCGGCGTCGCCCAGGTCAGGCTCTCCGGATCGGCGCCCTTCAGCTCCTTGGCCGCGAGCGCCGCCCACTCCATCAGACCATGCGCCTTGAAATCCGCCAAAGCCGCCCCTTCCGCAGTGCAGCAACGGGGCTGGACTATAGCGGAGGGCGCGCCGGCAAGTCTAGGAACGCCAAAGACTTCGCTGGCGATCTACATCATGTCCATGAGGCCGTCGATGGCGGCCTGGTTCATGACCTGGATATCGCCGTGGATGGTGGAGCTGGCCTGGTCGACCATGGTCTTGAGGGCGCCCACGGCCAGTTCGACCACGCGGCGCGCGCGCGGCTCGTCGCCCTGGGCGATGGCCGCGTCCAGGCTGGCGAGCGCGCCGGCGATCACCCGGTGCATTTCCAGCGTCAGGCGGTCGAAGTTGGCGCGGAACTCGGGGGGCGAGAAGGCATAGGCCTCGATTGCGAGGTCGCGGTCGGCGATCGAGGATGCCTGGAAATGCTCGATGTAGCTCATCGGCTGCCAGGCCCGGCAATCCTCCAGGCATTCCGGCGCATCGGGCACCAGTTCCAGCAGCATGATGATCTCGTTGACATGATTGAGGTAGTCGGTCGCCAGCAGCGTGCGGTCATTGACGTTGGTGCCCCTCGCTCGCGCACACAACTCGGGATAGCGCGCCTGCCGATCCCGCTCGTCGGTCCTGCCGCTGCCTTCGCCGAGACCCAATCCGGTCTCCCCTGTTGGGCGCATCGATGCCAGCTCATTCACCGGGACAAGTCCGCACCACGCAGCGGACCTGCGGCAAGCTTCGGCCGTGGGCGTTAATAATTCATGTCCCGGCCGGGAAAATCGGTGCGGAAAGCCTCTCAGGGCCGAAGCCGGAAGAACATGGTCGGCTGGTCGAACCCCTTGAGCCTTGCCTGGTCGCGGGCCACGTCCACGCCCGCCAGGACCGGCACGACCGACGCATCCTCGGCAATCTCGGGCGAGAGCACGATGTCGCCGCCCTGGCTCTCGCCCTGCAGGCGGGCCGCCATGTTCACGGTCGAGCCGAAATAGTCCAGGCGGTCGTTCAAGGTAACCGCGATGGTCGGGCCGCCATGAACCCCGAGCTTGATGACGAGCTGCGGGCCGGCGGTCCCCTCCTGGCGGTTGAAGGCGGCGATCCGACGCTGGATCTCGATGGCCGCGGCAACCGCCCGGGCCGGCGACACGAACGCCGCCATCACCGCATCGCCGATGGTCTTCACCACCGCGCCCTCATGGTCGCGGATGACCTTTGCCATGAAGGCGAAGTGATCGCGCACCAGGCGATAGGCGCTGGCATCGCCGATCGACTGGTAGAGCGCGGTCGAGCCCTTGAGGTCGCTGAACAGCAGCGCGATGTGGCCGACCGCGACCTCATCCCCCGGCCGCAGCACGTCGTCGGAGAACAGGTCGCGGAACGCCTGCAGCGCGGTCACGCGGTCGGCGGTCAGGGCATCGGCCACCCAGCTCCGGTCCTCGATGATCGCGACCAGCGGCCGCCTCGCCGTGTTGCCGAGGCGCAGCGTACCCGGCGCAGCGGGCGCGCCGGCGGCGACTGTGCTGTCATCCAGAATCAGTTCTGGGAGGCCGCCGGACCGCCAATCGAGATCGACCTCCGGTCCCGGTTCCAGCGTGCGGAAGCGATAGGGACCGAAGGGCAGCATCGCCGTCAGCTCGCGCGTCTCGCCCGGCTGGAGCAGGACCTGCGCCTTCACGTGGGGCACCGACATCGGGCCCCACATGCAATATTCGCCGCTCTCCAGCGGACGCACCGCCGGAGCGGGATGGAAGCTCGCTTCGACATTGCGGGAGAAATCGCGCTCGTAGTCGATGTTGCAGGAGGAGCAGTGCGCGCCCTGCGGCAGACGGTCGAGCCCGCCCGACCAGCCCTTCGCCACGCGGCAGCGCGGGCACAGCAGATCCCAGCGCAATTCCAGCAGCCCAGCGCGCACCGCCTGCAAACAGAGTTCGACCGCTTGCAACGGTTGACAGCGCCACGCTCTCGCGAGGGCAAGAGGGCGCAAGCGCCATAAATCGACCTCCTGCGCGGCGAGGATGTGATCGGCCAGCCTGCGGGCGAGGCCGTGGCCGTTCGGCGTCGCCTCGATCTCCGCCACTATCGCATCGACCCGCCGCCTGACCTCCGCACCGACGGCCGGCGCGCGATAGGTGAAAGGTTCAGCGCGCTGCCCGGCGACGAAGGCGGCGGCCTCCTGCGCCAGGCGGCCGAAGGTCGCCCTGGTGGAGGCGAGCATCCGGCCGACCATGAGCCGGCCCAGCAGGTTCGCAGGCTCGATGGTCACGGTGTAGCGCGCGCGGCAGCCGCGCTCCGTCGGCGCGAGCTGCAGGTCCGCGCTCAGCCGCTTCAGCGGCCCATTCTGGAAATAGCGGGTGTGCTCGAACCACTGCCCGCTCACCCAGTTGACCGGGACCTCCCGCCACCGGACATGGAACGGTCCCACCTTGGCCGCGCCTAAATAGTGCACCGAGCCGTCCGCCTGCGGGACTTCGGTGATCTGGTGCTTCGGCAGCCTCGCCGCCTCGTTGAAGCGCGCGGTGTCCGCCAGCAGCGGCCACATCGCTTCCGCCGGATGATCGAAGCGCCACTCCCAGGTCTGCGTGGTCGCGGTCATTTCCTCCCGCCCCGATCGCTACCAGCCCAGATGCGCGATCGCGTAGTCTGGGCTGACGCCCGTCTTGCGGCACAAGGTCTCCAGGCGAGCCGGGTCCACCTGACCCTCTACGAGCAGCTCGGCGTGGTGGATGCCGCCCGCGACGAACAGGGTCGCGGCGCCGATGGCCGCGCCGCCCGCCACGTCGGTGCGCAGTGCATCGCCGACGCACAGCAGGCGCCCGGGCACGAGATCGCATTCCGCGAGGATGCGCCGGTAGATCGCCGGATAGGGCTTGCCGAACCAGATGACGGGGCCGCCCAGCGCCTCGTATCGCTGCGCGATCGAGCCCGCGCAGATCTCCTCGATCCCGCCGCGATGGACCACCAGATCGGGATTGGCGCACACCATCGGCACGCCGCGCGCAACCGCGGGCGAGAGCAGCGCATCGAACGTGGCCAGTTCCTCCGTCCCGGTTTCCGTCCCGGTCGCCAGGATGAAGTCCGCCTCCGCCGGATCGTCGACGATCGTGACGTCGATGCCTTCCAGCACCGCCTGGTCGCGATCCGCCATGATCGGATAGAGCCGTTTGCGCCCGCGCTTCAAGCCGCCGATACCGTCCTGCGACAAGGCGCGCCAGGTCTCCTCGCCCGACGTGTAGAGCCGGTCATAGAGCGCGGGCGCGATGCCCATTTGCGCGATGCGCACCGCGACCTCGCGCGCGCGGCGCGGCGCGTTGGAAAGAATCACGACGCGCTTGCCGGCGGATTTCAGGCGCTGCAGCGCATCGAGCGCCGCCGGATAGATCGCGATCCCGTCATGCAGGCAGCCCCACAGGTCGAGGATGCAGGAATCGTACCGGTCCGCGATGTCGCCGAGGCCGCGGATCGCTCTGGTCGGATGGTTCATGCCGCGTGCGGAGATCTTCTGTCAGGAGAGCGCGCCGGCGGCGGTATCGCCCTTGGCGATGCGCGGCTCGCCGAACAGGAACCCTTGCCCGAAATCGACGTGCAAATCCAGCACTTCCAGCAGCATCGGCTCGGTCTCGATGCGCTCGATGACGAGGTCGATGGCGTAGGAATCGAGCGTGCGCTTGAGCAGCCTGGGGTCGTTGCCGAACAGGCCGCTGCGCGCCGCCGCCATCACGCGGCCGGCTTCCAGCTTCAGGAACCGGAAGTGCCGGCCCGACAGGGTGGCGGCGTCGATGTCGAGGTCGCTGACCTGGTCGATCGAGAAGCGGAAACCCATCTGCGCCAGCCGCTCGAGGTCGCGCCACAGCGAGTCGTCCGCTTGCGCCAGCGCGCGTTGGGGGAACTCGAACACCAGGGCCGGCGCCAGCTCGATGTTCTGCGCCATCAGCTGGATGAAGTCGCGAAAAAAGCCGCGGTCTGCCAGGGTGTTCGGCGAGATGTTGAGGAAGAAGCCGAGGCTGGCGTTGCTCTTGCGGATGCGCCGCAGGGTCTGGATGCAGCGGAACAGCAGCAAGTTGTCGATCGCGGTGACGAGGCCGTGCCGTTCCGCAACCTCGAGATACTGCTCCGGCACGATGATCTTGCCGTCGCCCGTCCGCACGCGCGAATAGCATTCATAGAAGCGCCGCTTGCGCTGCGGCAGGCTGACGATCGGCTGCAGCGCGAGCTCCACGGCATTCTCGCGCAATCCTTCGCGCACCAGGTCGAGGATGGTCTGCTCGTCCAGGCCTTCCGCCACCGGCGGCATCGGCAGCGACGAGGCGGTTGCCGATGCGGCATCGGCGGCCTGGGCGGCGGACTGGGCTGCGGGCCGCTGCGGCGCGGCGGGAGCGGCGGGCGCCTCCGCGCGCGCGGCGGGCGGCGTTGCGGCGCGCGCCGAATAGAGCCGCTCGACCAGCGACTGCAGCACCTTCACCTCGGCGACTACGGCGCCGACATTCTGTTCCGGCCGGCCCTGGAGATCGACCAGGGCGTTGCGCATCTGCGCGAGATCGCCCTCCACCCGCCGCTGGATGCGTTCGAGGTGCGCCACGGCTTCGAGCGCCCCGGCAATCTCACCATCCGCCCGCTCATGCGCCCGCCACAGCGCGCGGCCCAGATGGATCAGCGCGCCGCCCAGCAGCACCAGCAGCCCGAAGATGAGCGCGGTCGACGGAGAAACCTGCCAATGCACCGGCAGCACCCGCACGATGATCGCCGCCGGCACGATATAGAGCAGGCAAGCCAGAAAGGCGCGAAGTCCCGTCATCCTGATCCCACGTCGTAAGGCCGGCTTGGTTAATGCCATCTTAAGCGTCCTGCCGTTGATCGAGGCCGACCGCCTCGCCGATCGAGACCAACCCATCCCGATCCAGGCAACGCAGCAGTTCTTCCTTGATGCTTTGCACGAGACCGGGGCCCTTGAAGACCAGTGCCGAATAGAGCTGCACCAGGCTCGCGCCGGCGCGGATCTTGGCGTAGGCGTCGGCGCCGCTTGAGATGCCGCCGACGCCGATGATGGGCAGCCTGCCTTGCGTCAGGCGATGGAGCACGCGCAGAACCTGCGTCGAGGGTGCGAACAGCGGCCGCCCGCTGAGGCCGCCGGCCTCCGATGCATGACGCGGATCGAGCGCCGAGGGGCGCGCGATCGTGGTGTTGGTGGCAATGAGGCCGGCGAGCGGTCCTTCCATCGCCACCTCCGCGATGTCGGCCAGGTCCTGCTCCGTCAGATCCGGCGCGATCTTGAGCAGCAGCGGCGGTGCCTTCGCGCCGCAGGATTCGGCGAGCGCGCGGTGCGTGCGCGCGATCAGCGCAGCCAGCGGCGCCTTGCCCTGCAGCGCCCGCAGGCCGGGCGTGTTCGGCGACGAAACGTTGATGACGACATAGTCGGCGAACGGGCCGAGCCGCCGCGCGCCGACCTCGTAGTCCACCGCGGCATCCTCGGTCTCCTTGTTCTTGCCGAGGTTGACGCCGAGAACAGCGCCGCCCGCCCGGCCGGCCGCCAGGCGCGCCGCCATCGCCTCCGCGCCCTCGTTGTTGAAGCCCATGCGGTTGATGATGGCCTCGTCCTTTTCCAGGCGGAACAGGCGGGGGCGCGGATTTCCGGGCTGCGGCAGCGGCGTGACGCTGCCGGCTTCGACGAAGCCGAATCCCAAGCGGGCTGCCTGCCGCCAGGCCCTGGCATCCTTGTCGAAGCCGGCGGCGAGCCCGACCGGGTTGGCGAACCGGCACCCCAGAACCTCCACCGACAGACGCGGGTCGTCCGGCCTTGAGGCGGGCGGAACCAGGCCGCGATGGAGCGCCCATAGGGCCAAATGATGGGCGCGCTCCGGGTCCAGCCGCCAGACAAACGGCCTTATAGCGGAATAAAAGTCCATAATCGAGGCCCCCACGATCCCAGGCGGGTTATAGCAGCCAACGCAATGTTTGGCTAAACGGCCGTCAGAATTCTGCGATACGGCGACACCTACATCGTTGGGACTACCTATACCTCTGCGCTGAATATTTTCAGATCGGATGGGAGTACATTGCCGACGACCTACGGGGTTACCGAGGCTAAGAGCACCTGTTGCGCGACGCTCGGCCGGTTTTTGGGAGGGGACGATGTTGAACAATGGTGTCGAAGGCAGCCAGCTAGAGCGGCCGACCGAGGCCGGGGCGCGTCCTGGTCTGGTTCCCATGCTGCAGCATGCCGATGTCTGGCGCGGGATCGATCGCCTGGCAGCCAAGCACGGTCTGTCGGCTTCCGGGCTCGCCCGGCGGGCGGGACTTGACCCGACCGCCTTCAACCCCAGCAAGCGCATCACGCGCGAGGGGCGGCCGCGCTGGCCGTCGACGGAATCGGTCGCCAAGATCCTCACCGTGACCGGCGAGAGCTTTTCCAGCTTTGTCAATCTGACCGGCGCGCCCGGCACCGGCGAGGTGCAGGCGTTCCAAGGCGGCAAGCTCGTCGGACGGGGCGCGGTGGGCAAATCGATCCCGGTGGTGGCGCTGGCGCGGCTGGCGACGGAAAGCTGCTTCGACCAGAACGGCCAGCCGGTCGGCAGCGCCTGGGGCCGAGTCAATGCACCCGGCATCGTCGACCGCTCGGCCTTCGCGATCGAGATCAACGGCCACGAGTTCGATCCGGTCTATCGCGACGGCGACCTCATCATCGCCTCGCCGGAAGCGGAAGTGCGCCGGGGCGACCGCATCGTCGCCGGCACCTCGTCCGGCGCGGTCGTGCTGCGCCGGGTCGGCCGGCAGGAAGCCGAAGGGCTGTATCTGGAGGCGATGACCGAGACGGCGTCCGGCGCGTTCTTCAAGTCCGGCGACATCCGCTGGATCGCGCGCGTGGTCTGGGCCAGCCAGTAGCGGCGCAAAACCAAATCATCCTTTTCGCGTCGGCTGCGCCGACTTGGGGAAGAAGCGGGCGATCGGCGAAGGCCGGTCGCCCGTCTCGCTTTGACGCGCTCCGTCTTGCCTTGATTGTACCGGCACGCGTATCGCCGCCCTTGCCGGACGATCGCAGTCTCGATTCCATCACCCGCAACCGTTATGCTCGCGCCTTTCGCGACGAATACCAGGGGCATGACGTGGACAAGCTGAACTGGATCGACGGCACGTGGGTCGAGGGCGACCCCGCAATCATGAAGGCATGGGACCAGGCGATCTGGCTCGGTGCCGCGATCTTCGACGGTGCGCGGGCGTTCGATGGCTATGCCCCCGATCTCGACCTGCATTGCGAGCGCGCGATCCGGTCCGCGACCAATCTCGGCCTCAAGTCGCCGAAGAGCGCGAAGGAGATCGAAGCGATCCTGCGCGAGGGCATCCGCAAATTCCCGCACGGCACGCCGCTCTATCTGCGCCCGTTCATGTGGGCCGAAGGCGGCGGGCTGGTGCCCGACGGCGACACCACGCGCCTGGTCGTCTCGCTCAGCGTGACGCCGTTGCCGCAGCCCGGCCCGATGTCGGTGTGCCTGACCCAATACCGCCGCCCCGGTCCCGACATGGCGACCACCGATGCCAAGGCGGTCGGCCTCTATGCGCAGGCCGGCCGCGCCCAGGCCGAGGCGCGGCGCCGCGGCTACGACGATGCCGTGATGCTGGGGCCGGATAGCTTCGTCGCGGAGTTCTCCGGCTCCAACATCTTCATCGTGAAGGACGGGATTGCGCTGACGCCGCGGCTCAACGGCACTTTCCTCAACGGCATCACGCGCCAGCGCGTGCTGAAGCTGCTGCGCGACAACGGCGTCAAGGCCGAGGAGCGCGACCTCAAGGTCGAGGATCTCGAACGGTGCGACGAGATGTTCTCGACCGGCAACTACAGCAAGGTGCTGCCGGTCACGCGCTATGAACAGCGCGACTTCCAGCCCGGCCCAGTCTACCGCCGGGCGCGCGAGCTTTATTTCGCCTTCGCGAAGACGCAGCCGGTTTGACGCTCGTACACACAACCGTCACCCCGGACCGCCGCCCGGAGGCGAATGCCGACCTTCGTCGGCGGGCGGCGTGATCCGGGGTCCACGGTTGAGGCAATCGCGAGCGGATGAATGCACCCCGGCTCGGAGGCAGGGATGACGGAAGAGTGGTGGCAAGAGCAGCGGCCACAATTCGGACCGCCCCAGAGCAAACCACAAGGGCGTGCGTCGCCCCTACGCCGTCAAATGCCTTGCCCGGGCGCCGCGCTCGATGGCGGCGGCGACCAGCTTGCCGATCTGCAGTTCATAGCGCAGCAGGTCGAGCAGGCGCGCTTCCTCGCGGGTCACGGTCTGGTCCGCGGCGACCACGTCGCAGGCGAGCGCATACGCGGTCTCGCGCAATTTCTCCGGCAAGCCGGCGCGGATGAGCTTCAGTATCTTTTCCAGGCCATCTTCGCCCTTCAGCATCTCGACGGAGGCGGCCGCGGTCTTGGCGATCAGCGATTTGTCATAGTCGCGGAACACCGGCAGGTGCCCGACCATCTCCGTCATGGCACCCGCTTCGGCCTCCGACATCTCCCGGTCGGCGGCGGCCATAATGACCATGGTGTAGATGAGGGCGGCGTGGTGGTTGATCATCCGGCGGCTCGCTTTCCTGTCTCGTCCGATTTGCCCGCACTCTAGCGGGCGGTGACGGAAACTCAAGCCCGCCACCCATGGAATCCATCACCGCGCGGTTCGATAGGCCTCGAGGAAGCCGCGCGTCTTCTCGATCACCTCCGCGAGGCCGAGGCGCTCGACCCTGATCTCCTCCGGGAAGGCGCCAAGCAGGCGCGAAGGCATCTGGCGGTCCAGCAGCACGAACACGCCGCGGTCGTCGGCGCGGCGGATCAGGCGTCCGAACGCCTGCTTCAGCTTGAGGCGCACCAGCTGGTCGTCGTACTCGGTGCCGCCGAATACGCTCTTGCGCGCGCGGTGCAACAGGTGCGGGCGCGGCCAGGGCACGCGATCGAACACGATGAGGCGCAGCGCCGGGCCCGGGACGTCGACGCCGTCGCGGATCGCATCGGTGCCCAGCAGGCATGCATCGCGCTCGCCGCGGAAGATGTCGATCAGGGACGCCGTGCTCATGGCATCGACATGCTGCGAAAGGAGGTCGAGGCCCGCGTGCTCCAGCGCCGGCGCAATTCGCTTGTGAACCTCGCGCAGCCGCGCGATCGCGGTGAAGAGGCCGAGCGCCCCGCCGCCCGCCGCCAGGAACAGCTCGCGGTAGGCGGATGCGATCTGCGCCGCGTCGGTGCGCGGCACGTCGGTCACGATGAAGACCCGGGTCTGGCTGGCATAGTCGAACGGCGAGGGCACCCGCACGCGCAACGCCGGCGCGATCAGGTGCGGGGCGCCGACGCGCTGGCCCGCGGCCTTCCACGCCGCTTCGCTGCCCGAGCCGTCGGTCAGGGTCGCGGACGTGACCACGACACCGTGCGCCGGCTTCGCCACCGCCTCGATGAACGGCTTGGTGGGATCGAGATAGTGGCGATAGAAGCCGACATCGAGCTCGCGACCCTCGATGCGCTCGATCGCGAACCAGTCGACGAACTCCGGCGGCATCGACTGGGCCAGCGACCGCAGCATGGCGCGCCAGGCCGTCACTTCCGTCTCGGCGCGCCGCGTGATGCCGCGCACCATGGCGTCGATCCTGAGCCGCGTGTTGGTATCGAGCACGTCGGCATCGTCGTCGAGCCGCCTGGCGAGGCGCTTCGCCAGCTCGCGCATCGGCGTCTGCAGGCGCTGGAGATCGCGGTCCAGCGCCAAAGCGGGCGATAGCACCGCCTCATTCACCGGACGTGCGTCGATCTCCAGGCCGTAGCCCATCGCATCGTCGGCAGCGCGCGCCAGCACCTCCTGGCGCAAGGCGTGCAGGAACAGCTCGACCGCGCCGCTGGGCCGCTTGTCCTGCAAACGTTGGAGCCAGCCATCGCCCGGCAAGGCCCGCGCGGCCTCCGCGATGTCGCGCATCAGGTCGAGCGCGCCGGCGTCGTCGAGGATCAGATCCTCGACCCGGCGTCGCAAGCCACGGGCACGGGATGCGCGGCCGCTGCCCTCGCCGCCCAGCAGCCAGCGGCGCAGCTCGATCGTCTCCTGCCCGGTCAGGTGCGCGGCGAAGGCGCTGTCGATCGCCTCGAACAGATGATGGCCCTCGTCGAACACGTAGCGCGTCGGCAGACGCTGGTCCTCCGCGCCGAGCGCCGCCTGGATCATCACCAAAGCGTGGTTGGCAATCACGATGTCGGCCTTGCGCGCCTTGCGCACCGAGCGCTCGATGAAGCAGCGGCCGTAATGCGGACAGGCGCTGTAGACGCATTCGCCGCGGCGGTCGGCGAGCGCGCCGATGCGCGAGGCGCCGAGGATGTCGCCGAGCCAGCCCGGCAGGTCGCCGCCGGCGAGGTCGCCGTCGCGGCTCGCCATGGTCCAGCGCGCCATCAGGCCGAACGCCACCGCGTCCTGGGTGCGCAACGCGGCCGGGCCGGAGAGTTCCGCCAGATTGAGCAGGCAGAGATAGTTCTCGCGCCCCTTGCGCAGCACGACGCGCGACGCCTTCATGGCCGGGTTGGGATAGAGCCGGTCCAGCTCCTGGTCGATCTGGTTCTGCAGGTGCCGCGTGAAGGTGCTGATCCAGACCGCGCCCTTGTTGCGCTCCGCCCACAAGCCGGCGGGCGCCAGATAGCCGAGCGTCTTGCCGACCCCCGTGCCGGCCTCCGCCAGCACCACGTTGGGCGCATCCTCCGCCGGGCGCGGCGCGAATGCCGGGGCCAGCGCCGCCGCATAGTCCGCCTGCTGCGGGCGCTGCTCGGCGTCAGGGCCAAGCAGGTCGGCGAGGCGGCGGCGCGCCTCAGCCGGCTCGACCGCGAGGTCGCTCGGCGCCGCCTCCGGCGCCTGGTCCTGCCATTCGGGCAGGTCTTCCCACACGGCGACGCCAGCCTGGGCCGACAGGGGGCCGCCGGTTTCGAGCGCCTTGAGCACGTCCGGGGCCCACACCCAGCCGGCCTTCGCCATCAGGTTGGCAAGGCCGGAGACGCGGCGGCGCTTCGACGTCGTCGCCGCCAGCTCACCCAGCAGGGCGCGCGCCGCCTGCGCCAGCAGGCGAGCCTGGTCGGCCAGCGGCGGGTGATCGCCGAGCGGCAGCCCCATGGCCAGCGCGATGCCGCGCGGCGTCGGCAGGCAGAAGCTGGCCGGCCGCACGAAGGCATAGAGTTCCAGGATGTCGGCCACGGCGGCGCGCTGGCTCTTCAGCTTGCGGAAGGTCGCCGGCGCGTGACACACGATCGGCGCTTCAATCAATGCGCGCCGCGCCGCCTGGGTCGAATCCAGCGCCTCCACCCGCCCCTCCGGCGTCAGCCACGCCGCCTCGGCAAAGCCGGCAACCAGGACAGGCCGGGCGCCGCCGCGCTGCGGCTGCGGGCTCAACAGGTCCGGCATGGTCGTTCCCGGCTTGTTCGCATGACGCCGGTTATTGCGCAGAAGTGCCGTACGGCGCAACCGAGCTGCATCGCGGCGATCGCGCAACCTTGCTGACCCAAAGATTCGGACGCGTCCGCAGGGGCGTGGCTATAATAGCGGACGGGAGGCGGCATCATGGGATGGACCCTGTCGATACCGGCCAACGATGCCGAGCGGGTGGCGGCCGTGAAGAGCTACCAGCTGCTCGATACCGCGCCCGAGATCGCCTATGACGAAATCACCGAGCTGGCGGCGCAGATCTGCCAGTGCCCGGTGGCGGTGATCGGGCTGATCGACGAGACCCGCGACTGGAAGAAATCCGCCTACGGCTTCCCGCCGGACATGTGCACCTCGCCGCGCGAGCTGTCGATCTGCTCCTCCACCATCTGCGGCGGCGACCTCGTTCTGGTCCCCGACCTTACCAAGCATGAACGCTACCACGACAATCCCTCGGTGACCGGCGGGCCGAAGCTGCGGTTCTATTGCGGCGCGCCGCTGATCAATCCGCAAGGCTATGCGCTCGGCACCCTGTGCGTGGTCGATTTCCAGCCGCGCGAGATCAGCGTCGAGCAGGCCGAGGCGGTCCGCCGCCTGTCGCACCAGGCGGTCAGCCAGTTGGAGTTGCGCCGCAGCGTCCTGGAACTCGAGCGCCGCATGGCGGAACTGAACGAGGCGCGCCGCGACGCCGAACGGCAAAAGGAGCGCTCGGACCGGCTGCTGCTCAACATCCTGCCGCGCGCCGTGGCGGACGAGTTGCACGCCAAGGAACAGGTGACCCCGCGGTACCATGAATCCGTCACTATCATGTTCGCCGATTTCGAGGGCTTTTCGCGCCTCGCCGAGCGCATCGAGCCGATGAGCCTGATCGAGCAGCTCGACCAGTTCTTCAGCGCGTTCGACGCGATCGCGGAGAGGCATCGCCTGGAGAAACTCAAGACGATCGGCGATGCGTACATGTGCGTCGGCGGGCTGCCGGAGCCGAACCGCACCCACGAGGTCGATGCCTGCCTCGCCGGCCTGGCATTCCTCGAATTCATGGCCCGCACCAACGCCCAGCGCGAGAAGCTGCGCCTGCCACGCTGGGACCTGCGCATCGGCCTGCACAGCGGGCCGGTCATGGCGGGCGTCGTCGGCAAGCGCAAGTTCATCTACGACGTCTGGGGCGATGCGGTGAACGTCGCCGCGCGGCTGGAATCAGCGGGCGGCGCCGGCCGGATCAACGTCTCCGATCAGGTCCATCACCGGATCAAGCCGCTGATGGAGTTCGAGCCGCGCGGCGCGGTCGAGATCAAGAACAAGGCGCCGATCAACATGCACTTCCTGACGCGCATCAAGCCCGCGCTTTCGCGCGATCCGGACGGGTTCCATCCGAACGACGCGTTCCACCGCGAGTGCGAGAAGCTGTTCCCCGGCTATCGGGCTGCGGCCTAGGCCGCCAGCCGTTCCATGCACGGGACCTGGCGGCCAGAGCGGGCTAAACGCCGCAGGTCCGGCGACCCTCTTGAAGAAAGCCCGGTTGGGATGCTGAAGTCGGCCAAGCATGATTCTGCAATTGGCCGAGCAGCGATGACCCTATCCACCGCCCTCACCCAGCGATTGAACTGCCGCTATCCGATCATCTCCGCCGGCATGGGCGGCCCGGCACGTTCCGAGCTCGCCGCTGCGGTCTCGGAGGCGGGCGGGTTCGGGCTGCTCGGCATGGTACGCGAATCGCCGGAGCTGATCCGGCGCGAGATCGCGGAGGTGCGGCGCCACACCGCCAAGCCGTTCGGCGTCAATCTCATTCCCTTCGCCACCGATCCCAAGCTGTTGCGCGAAGAGCTTGCGGTCTGCCTCGATGCGCAGGTACCGGCGATGTGCTTCTTCTGGGATGTCTATCCGGAGATCGTCGCGCAGTCGAAGAAGGCGGGCTGCCTGGTCCTGCACCAGGTCGGCTCGCTCGAGGACGCGCTGCTCGCGGAATCGGCCGGCGCGGATGTCGTCATCCTCCAGGGCGTCGAAGCCGGCGGTCACGTGCGGGCGCACCTGCCGCTCACTGTCCTGTTGTCGCAGGTGGCGGGCAAACTGCGCATCCCGATCGTAGCCTCGGGCGGCATCGCCGATGGCCGCGGCCTGGTCGCCGCGCTCGCGCTGGGCGCCGACGGCGTGCAATGCGGCACCGCGTTCCTCGCCAGTACCGAATCCTTCGCCCACGACTATCACAAGCAGCGGCTGATCGCGGCCAAGGCGGGAGAGACCGTCCATACCGACCTGTTCGCGATCAACTGGCCGCCGAATTCGCCGGTCCGCGTCCTGCGCAACAGCGTGACCGACGAAGCGAAGACGCTGTGGGGCAATCGCCCGGATACGCTGCCGCGCGTCGTCATCGGCGACGAGGAAGGCCGCCCGCTCTACAGGTTCGGAACCGATTCGCCGTTGCGCAGCACCACCGGCGATCTCGAGCAGATGGCCCTCTATGCCGGAGAAGGCGCCGCGCTGGTGTCGGCCGTGCGGCCGGCGGCGGAGATCATCGCCACGATGATGCAGGAAGCCGAAGGCATCATAAGGGGGCTGCACACCGCATTGAAATAGACGCGAGAGAGGCTACCCCTTCTCCGCCGGGTCGATGTGCTCGCCCGTCCGCCAGTGGCGGGTGAAGTCGGGGCGGCCGAAATAGTAGCCTTGCAGATAGTCCACCCCGGCCTTCACCAGGAACGCGGCATCGTCGCCGTTCTCCACGAACTCGGCGCAGGTCTTGAGGCCGAAGGTCTCGGCGAGGCCCATCAGGTTGCGGATGAAGAGCTGGTTGTCGACGTTGACGGCGAGGTCGCGCACGAACGAGCCGTCGATCTTCACCATGTCGACGGTCAGCGCCTTCAGGTGCCGGAACGAGGTGAAGCCGGCGCCGAAATCGTCGATCGCGACGCGGCAGTTCATATCGCGCACCGCGTTGACGAAGCGCGCCGTCTCCTCGATGTCGTGCAAGGCTGCGGTCTCTGTGATCTCCACCACCAGGCGCGGCGCCACCTCGGGCGTCGCCTTGACGGCGGAATTGAGCGCGCGCAGCCAGGCCTGGTCGGTGGCGGTGAGGCCGGAGATGTTCATCGCGAGCTCGACCTCGGGATTGGCGCGCAATTCCGCGATCGCCATGTCGAGCACGTGGCGGTCCATGAAGCGGGTCATGCCCAGCTCCTCCACCACCGGGATGAACTCGGCCGCCGACATGATCTTGCCGTGCTCGTCCTTGAGGCGCAGCAGGCATTCGTACTTGACTACCTCGAAGCTGTCGGCCTTGACGATCGGCTGATAGGTGAAGATGAGGCGGTCCTCGCGCACCGCGCGCTGGACCTGGGCCGCCACCAGCATGTTCCGGCGATGCTGGATGCTCTGCTGCTCCGAGGGGCGGTGCACCTGCCAGCAGGAGCGGCCGGCCAGCTTGGCGGCGTTGAGCGCGGTCTCGGAGCGCGCGATCACATCGTAGGCGGTCGAGGCGAAGTCCGGGAACATGACGCAGCCGACCGAGACCGTCACCGGGATCGACTGGCCGTCGACCTCGATCGGCCGCTCGCGCATGGCTTCGATGACCCGGTCCATGGCGGTGCCGATCTGGTCCTCCGGGCATTGGGTCAGGACGACGCCGAAGCGGTCGCCGCTGAGCCGGCCGATCACATCGCTGGCGCGCACGAAGCGGTCGAGCCGCTGGCCGATGGTGACCAGCACGGCATCCCCGACCTCGTATCCATACGCGCTGTTGATGAGGGCGAGCTTGTCGACGCCGACCACCAGGAACGCGCCGGGAGTCGTGAAGCGGCGCGCGAAGCTGAGCGCCTGCTCCAGCTCCTGGCGCAGGCGCGACTTGTTGAAGTGGCCGGTCAAATCGTCGTAGTTGGCGGCGCGCTCCAGCCGCGCCTCGGTCTGCTTGCGCTGGGTGATGATGCGCAGGGCGCCCGCCATGGTCTTGGGGATGCCCGCGCCACCCATCTGGGCAAGTCCGCGGTCGTGGACCCAGACCACCTGGCCGTGGCCGGTGCGCAGCCGGTATTCGCAGTCATAGGTCCTGCCGAGCGCGAAATGGTCGGACAGCGCCTTCAGCCGCCGCGGCAGATCCTCGGGATGGATGCGGTCGTTCAGCGCATGGCCGGTCGACAGCGTCTCCATGGGAATCTCGGTGAGAACGTCGGAGAGATTGCCCGCCCACGCCAGCCGGTCGCTGGCGACGTCCCAGGAATAGGCCACGTCGCCGGCCGAGACCAGGGCGTGTTCGATCCATTCCGGCGTGGGCCTGCTCGACCGATCGGGGGCCGCTTTCTTGCTTTCCGGATCTCCGATCGGCACGTTCACGGGCACCCAATTGGCGTCAGCAGGAGCGGGGCTTCGGAAGGTAGGCCGGGACTGTTAACAATCCCTGAATCCAAAAATTTTGGTGGTATTCTCTGAAATGGTTAAGACTTTGTAAACACGAGATAATTTTGCATTTTTCACGCAGACTCCGGTTGCCATCCCAGGTGAATTAGCTCAAATTGCAGGGATCATCCGGATGGGGCCGGCTGTTTGCACTCCGCCCGCCGCTGCGCGCCGGGCGAAATGGCGTCCTTGACCTAGAGCTCGATGCAAGAGATTCCGCGCGCCCTGCTTCTGCCGCCGCCATCGCCACAGCGTCCAGGCATGCGCGTGGCGGAGAGCGATTCGGACTCCACGCTGCGCGCCGCGCGCAGGCAGCATGGCGCCGCGCCCGGCGGCGGACAGGCGTTCCTCACCCTGGTCGGGTCCGAGCGCGAGGACAGCGTCGAACTCAAGGGCAAGCAGTTCCGCTTCAAGCCCTATAGCAGCCGCGGCGCATCTGCGGACGGCGTCCGCACGCCAGACGAAGCCGGCAGCGCCGGCGAGGCCGCGTCCGGCGAGGAATCGAGCGACAGCGAGATCGTGCTCGACGGGTTCGGCCTCGGCGCGCAACAGCGCAACTCGAGCGCCTTCATCGCCAGCGTCATCGCGCAGCAGCATCCGCGCCAGGGGCTCTATAATCCGCGCCACGAGGCCGCGTCCGACGCCTATCGCCGCGCCGGCGGGTCGCCCTCGGCCGTGGACAACCAGCCGCGCGTCGTCAGCTTCGCAGTCTAGTTGGATCGAGGGTCGGCCTTCGGGCCGGGCGCAGCCGAGGAGGTCTGCTGCAGCAGCGCCAGCGCGTGCTGCCGGCCGGCAAACAGATCGTGGTCGATCAGCTGGACATCCGCAAGCCAGTCCGCCGCCGCGGCGCAGGCCGGGGAATCGGTATCTTCCTTGCATAGCTCCTGCGGCTGGCTGCCGCGATAGGCCATGGTGACGCCGGGCAGCGGCCGCGGAATGATGGACAAGGGCACCTGCACCAGGTCGAAGATGGTACGCCGCTCCTCCCCCAGCAGCCGCATGACCAGCGACGGCAGGCGGAACATCGGGATGCGACCGAGATCGAGCGGGCCGTTCCGCCCGTCGATCACGATCAGCGGCGTGCCCGCCGAGAAGTCGTACTGCTGCATGGTGAAATCGCCGAAATTGTCGGGCAACAGCCCGGATTCGACGTAGCCCGCGAAATTGCGCCCCAGAATCGGCAGATGGTCGCCGAACACGACGATCACCGAATCCGGGTCGTCATGGCGGATGGCTTCGATGCCATCCATCATCTGCTGCGTCTTGTAGTGCAGCATGTTGGCATAGGCGCCGACCTCCGGAATGGCCGACGCCGAGGAGACAACCGGCGGGCGCTTCTCGCTGGGGTCGTACTTCCAGTGGCCATCGATGGTGACGATGTAGTCGAACAGCGGCCGGCCGTCGTCGGTGGCTTTCAGCTTCTCGCGGACCTGCCGGTGCAGCGAGCGGTCCGACAGGAACGGCCCGTTGACGTCGGCCATGTCCATCTGGTCCTTGGTCCAGAAGGTCTCGAAGCCCAGATGCTCATAGGCGGCGTAGCGGTTCCAGAACCCGGCGACGTTTGGATGCGAGGCCACGGTGCGGTAGCCGAGATCGCGCAGCACCCGCGGCAGGCACGGCACATCGTTCAGCAGGCCGTATTCGAACTTGACGGCGATCTGGTTCACCGGGAAGCCGCACAGCACCTCGAACTCGGCATTGGCGGTCTGGCCGCCGAAGGCGGGGCTGAGGCCGTGCGTCAGGTTCGATTGCCGCCACAGGTCGCGGAAACGCGGGTCGATCGGGTCCGCGCTGTAGTGGGCGGCGGAGAGCACCGTCGGATCCCAGAAGCTCTCCTCCAGGATGATGTGCAGGTTGCGCCGGTGGCCGAGCGGCACCAGCGGCTGCACCCCGCGGCTCGCAATGGCGCGGCGCTGCAAGGCGGCGGCGACCTCCTCCCGGGTCGGCACCGGCCGGCGGTCGGCCAGGGCGCGCAGCGATTCCTGTGCCAGATGGACCGTCCCGCCGCGCCAGATGAAATTCTCGCGCTGGTCCCACGGCGTGTTACCGAAGAAATGGTCGAGGCCGCTGCTGAGCGGGCCGGGGTCGCTGGCAGCGCCGAGCGGGAGCGCGATCAGGAGCGCCCAGCCCGCCTGGGCCGGACGGGCCCGGAACGTGAGGTTGAAGATGAGTAGCCCCGCCAGCAGCGCCAGCGGCAGGACGATCGCGACCCAGCCGAGCCAGCCCAGGATCTCCACCAAAGCGGACAGGTTGTGAACATCCTCCGGCATGATCGGCCGGCCGAGCATCGCGATCTTCAGCGCGCTGGCGCCGTAGAAGACGCCGAAATACAGCGTCTGCAGGGCAAGAAACGGCCACACCCGGCGCGACACCGAGAACACCAGCAGCGCCAGCAGCAGGTTGAGGCCGAGATCATAGGGCACGCGCGACTCGACGATCTTGACCCCGAACGCCGCCCAGCATGCGAAATAGGCGGTGGCATAGAGCACGACCGTCGAGAGGACCGGCACCGCCCATTGCCAGCGGGCCCAAACCCCCCGGTTCTGCATCTGCTTCCGTGTCATGAATCCGGGCTCCGCGGCGCCGTACATCGCTGAAAATTCACGCGAATATGGCGGGCCTGTCATACCGGCGCAACAAACAACGGCGTGAGCGGGCGGCAAGTTCCAGGCGCCGCCGGCCGCCCGCGCGGCAAACAGCGTCCGAAAAGCCCTGCCAGGCCCGCAACCCTGCCCGGCCCCTTGTTCCCGCTGGACAAACTGGCCAATCGGCCGGACATTCGGGCGGGCAATAACTAGAAACCTCGAGGAGGCACTTCATGAAACCGTACCTGCGATCCGCCCTCCAGGGCTCCCTGGCGGCGGTCGCGATCCTGGCTTCGTCCGTCGCGGCGCAAGCGAAGACCCCAGCGGACACGCTGGTGATGGCCTACATCATCGACGACATCATCTCGCTCGACCCCGCCGAGATCTACGAGTTCACGTCGTCGGAATACATGGCCAACACCTACGACCGCCTGGTGGTCATCGATCCGGCCAACCCGACCCAGCTCAAGCTGCAGCTCGCGGACAGCTGGTCGGTCAGCGACGACGGCAAGACCTTCACCTTCAAGCTGAAGCCGGGGCACAAGTTCCACAGCGGCAACGACATCACCGCCGACGACGTCGAGTTCTCGATGGAGCGGTTCGTGCTCCTCGACATGAATCCGGCCTTCATCATGAACCAGTTCGGCCTGACCAAGGACACCGTGAAGGACAAGGTGCGGGTGAAGGATCCGCTGACCGTCGAGGTCGAGCTGGACGCCGCCTATGCGCCGAGCTTCTTCCTCAACTGCCTGTCCTACACCAGCGTCGTGATCGACAAGAAGCTGGCCATGTCGCACGAGGAGAACGGCGACTGGGGGCACAACTGGCTGAAGACCAACGAGGCCGGCTCCGGGCCCTTCGTCTTCAAGAGCTGGAAGCCGAACGATTCGCTGGTCCTGGACGCCAACGAGAGCTACTGGGACGGCGCGCCGAAGATGAAGCACGTCCTCATCAAGAACGTGACCGAGACCGCGACCCAGCAATTGCTGCTGCAGAAGGGCGACATCGACATCGCGCGCAACCTGACAGGCGATCAGCTGCAGGCGGTGAAGAGCGACCCGAACATCAAGTTCCAGTCGTACCCGAAATCGACCCTCTGGTACATGGGCCTCAACGTCAAGAACAAGTACCTGGGCAACAAGGACGCGCGCCAGGCGATGAAGTACCTGGTGGACTATGAGGGCCTGCAGAAGACCATGTTCAACGGCACCGGCATCATCCACCAGACCTTCCTGCCGGACGGGCAGCTCGGCGCCGACAACGAGACGCCGTTCACGCTCGACGTCGCGAAGGCCAAGGAGCTGCTGGCCAAGGCCGGGGAGCCGAACGGCTTCAACGTCACGATGGAAGTGTCCAACCGTTCGGACTCGCGTGAGCTGGCGGCCTCGCTGCAGAACACGATGGCGAAGGCCGGCATCAACCTGATCCTCAAGGTGGCGGACAACAAGACCACGCTGACCCACTATCGCGCCAGCGAGCACGACATCTATCTGGGCCAGTGGGGATCGGACTACCAGGACCCGCATTCGAACACCGACGGATACCTGAACTCGCCGCTCGCCAAGCGCAACCAGTGGAACTCTCCGGAACTGGAAGCGAAAGTCATCGCGGCGCGCGACGAGAAGGATTCCGCCAAGCGCGCGCAGATGTACATGGACCTGCAGAAGATGGCGCTCGAGGAGAGCCCGTACGTCATCCTGTTCCAGAGCGTCGAGACCATCGCGCTGCGCAAGAACGTGAATGGCTTCATCGTCGGTCCCAGCTTCGATCTCGATCTCTATAAAGAGGTCACGAAGGACTGACGGAGACCGAAGCACCCGCGCCCCGCCGCGGCCGCGCCTGATCATGCAGGCGGCCGCGGCGGGGCTGCCCTTTGCCTGCACGTAATGTGAACCGCATGCGATGAAGTCGGCCCTGAGACTTCTTGGATCGGTCGTTACCACCCTGCTCGGCCTGCTGCTGGTGACCTTCGTCATCAGCCGCTTCCTGCCGGCCGATCCCGTCCTGGCGGTGGTGGGCGACCATGCCTCCGAATCGACCATCGCCGCGGCGCGCGTCCGGCTCGGCCTCGACCAGCCGATCATCGTGCAGTTCTGGCTCTATCTGAAGCACGTGCTGGTGGGCGACCTCGGCACCTCGATCCGCACCGGCCTGCCGATCAGCCAGGAGCTGCTGCGGGTATTCCCCGCAACCCTGGAACTGGCGACCCTCGGCGTCATCATCGGCATCGTTCTCGGCATCCCGCTCGGCGTGTGGGCGGCCGTGCGCAAGGACAGCACGATCGACCATGCGGTGCGGTTCGTCGGCCTGATCGGCTATTCGGTGCCGATCTTCTGGCTCGGCCTCATGGGCCTGCTGGTGTTCTATTTCAAGCTCGATTGGCTGCCCGGGCCGGGACGGCTCGATTTCGGCTACGAGGACCTGGTGACGCCGGTCACCGGCCTCATGACGGTGGACACGCTGATCGCCGGCGACACCGATCTGTTCTGGAACGCGCTGGGGCACCTCGTGCTGCCGGCCTCGCTGCTGGGGTATTTCTCCCTCGCCTATATCAGCCGCATGACCCGCTCCCTGATGCTCGGCCAGCTGAGCCAGGAATACATCCTGACCGCGCGCGTGAAGGGCGTCTCGGAGCGCCGGGTGGTCTGGGGCCACGCCATGCGCAACATCCTGGTGCCGCTGCTGACGGTGGTCGCGCTGTCCTACGGCAACCTGCTCGAAGGCTCGGTGCTGACCGAGACGGTGTTCACCTGGCACGGCCTCGGCCTCTACATCACCGATTCGATCTTCGGCCAGGACATGCCGGCGGTGCTCGGCGGGACGGTGGTGGTGGGGATCATCTACATCTTCATCAACGCCCTGACCGACCTCGCCTACCGCCTGCTCGACCCGAGGGCGAAGTGACGGCAATGGCACTCCGACGCAACCAGCGACCATCCTTCGCCCATTGCCGTCATGGTCGTGCTTGGCACGACCATCCACGAATTTGCCTGCAACGACACAGCTTGGCCCACAGAAACTCGTGATGGAGTGGACGGCCCCCTGACGGCATCGATGTGCCAGAATGAGGTCGTTGAAGATCTCAATCGAAGGAGGCCGTCC
>DASSBF010000041.1:0-34051 GCA_035699005.1 Dongiaceae bacterium | reverse complement strand
CAGATGCAGCGCCGCGAGCTGCCCGCGGGATGGGATCGCAAGCTGCCGAGCTTCCCGGCTGACCCGAAGGGCATTGCGGGGCGCGACGCCTCGGGCCAGGTGCTGAATGCGCTCGCCCAGGCCATTCCCTGGTTTCTGGGCGGGTCGGCAGACCTCGGGCCCTCGAACAGGACCACGCTCAAATTCGCCGACGCCGGCGACTTCGAAGCCGCGACCCTGGGCGGCCGGAATCTCCATTTCGGTGTCCGCGAGCACGCCATGGCGGCGATCGTCAATGGCCTTGCATTGTCGAAGCTCAGGGCGTTCGGCGCGACCTTTGTCATTTTCAGCGACTATGCCCGACCGGCCATCCGGCTCTCGGCCCTGATGGAGCTCCCGACCATTTTCGTTCTCACCCACGACGCCATGGGCGATGGCGAAGATGGGCCGACCCACCAGCCGGTGGAGCAGCTGATCTCGCTGCGCGCCATTCCGGGCCTGGTCGTGCTGCGCCCGGCAGACGCCAACGAGGTCGTCGAGGCATATCGCTACGTCCTGCAGCTGCGCCATCAGCCGGCGGTGCTCGCGCTCTCGCGCCAGCCCCTGCCAACCTTCGATCGCGGCAAGTACGCCCCGGCGGCCGGCCTCGCGCGGGGCGCCTATGTGATGGCCGATTCGCCTGGCGGTCCGCCCGAGGTGATCCTCATCGGTTCGGGCAGCGAAGTCTCGCTGGTCGTCCAGGCTCATGAGGCGCTGACCGCCGAGGGGGTTCGCTCGCGCGTGGTCTCGATGCCCTCCTGGGACATCTTCGAGCATCAACCTCGGGCCTATCAGGAGAGTGTGCTGCCGCCCCAGGTCAAGGCGCGCGTCGCAGTGGAGCAGGGCTCCGTGCTCGGCTGGGACCGGTATGTCGGTCCGGCCGGCCAAGTCATCGGCATGAAAACCTTCGGCGCCTCCGCGCCTCTCAAGGAGTTGCAGCGCAAGTTCGGTTTCGAGCCCGAGCGGGTCGTCGCCGCGGCGAAGGAAGTGCTCGGGCGAAGGTAGCGAAGCCGGCTCGGCCAAGAGGATGCAGTGCGGCCGCACAACCGAAACCGGACACAGATGGAATGTAGGCAGCAATGGCGGACAAGGCGGACCAATTGACGAAAGTGAAGGGCGCGGCGGCGGACGACGGGGCGGACGTGGCGCCGCCCTGCGCGATGGTGATCTTCGGCGCTGCCGGTGACTTGACCAAGCGTCTGGTCGTGCCGGCGCTCTACAATCTGGTCAATGCGAAGCGACTGCCCAAGGCCTTCAGGCTCGTCGGGATCGACCTGGCTTCCAAATCCGCGGAGGAGTGGCGCAAGGATCTGGGGAACATGATGAACCAGTTCGTTGCCCAGGGTGGCGGCGAATTCCAGGCCGATCATATCGACCAGACCGCCTGGCGCTGGTTGACCGACCGCATGACCTATCTGCAGGGCGACCTGACCGATGCCGGGACGTATGGCCGGCTCCAGGAACATCTGGCGGACCTGGACAAGACTGCCGGCACAGCGGGCAATTACCTTTTCTATCTTGCCGTCGCGGACCGCTTCTTCAGCGTGGCCGTGGCCGGCCTTGGAACCGCGGGCCTGGTGACGGAAAGAGACGGGCAGTGGCGGCGCGTCGTGATCGAGAAGCCATTCGGCCATGATCTGCCCTCGGCCAAGGCGCTCAATGCCGAGATCCTCAAGACCCTGCGGGAGCATCAGGCCTATCGGATCGACCACTTCCTGGGCAAGGAGACGGTCCAGAACATCCTGGCCCTGCGGTTCGCGAACGGCCTGTTCGAGCCCTTGTGGAATCGCCAGCACATAGAGCATGTCCAGATCACGGCGGCCGAGACCGTCGGTGTCGAGCGCCGCGGCAAGTTCTATGAGAGGACCGGCGCGTTGCGCGATATGGTGCCCAATCACGTCTTCCAGCTGCTGGCGATGACGGCGATGGAGCCGCCGATCTCCTTCGATGCCGATGCCGTCCGCGACAAGAAAGCCGAAGTGATCCAGGCCATACGCCCGCTCAAGCCGGGCCAGGCATTGAAGGATACCGTGCGCGGTCAGTACGACGCCGGCACCGTCCTGGGCAAGCAGGTCCAAGCCTATCGCCGTGAAACCGACGTAGCGGCGGATTCAACGATCGAGACATACGTCGCCTGCAAGCTGAAGATCGACAATTGGCGCTGGGCCGGGGTGCCATTCTACCTGCGCACCGGCAAGTACCTGAGGCGCCGGTGGACCGAGATCGCCATACGCTTCCACCAGGCGCCCTACAGCCTCTTCCGTGGCACGCACGTGGAGCGGATGAATCCCTACTGGATGATCCTGCGCATCCAGCCCGACGAGGGCATCGCGCTGGAATTCGCCGCCAAGCGTCCCGGACCGACAGTGAAGCTCAGCACGGTAAGCATGGACTTTGCCTACAAGACCTACTTCGAGATGGCGCCCAACACGGGCTACGAGACGCTGATCTATGACTGCATGATCGGCGACGCGACCCTGTTCCAGCGCGCCGACAATATCGAAGCGGGCTGGCGCGCGGTGCAGCCCATCCTGGACGCCTGGGAAAGCCATCGCCCCGCGGGCTTTCCAAACTATGTCGCAGGCGGGAATGGCCCGGCCGCGGCCGATGAGCTGCTGGCGCGGGATGGCCGCGCGTGGCGACCGCTCGAATGAGCACTCTCAGAGGGTTCAATGGTGGAAAAGCGTAAAATCTCTTTGGTGCTGGCAGATGTGGACGGCGCGCTCGTCACCTCGGAAAAGATCCTTACCACGCGCGCGCAGGGCGCCGTTCGCGCGCTGCGGAAGGCCGGGATCCGCTTCGCCATCACGAGCGGACGGCCGCCGCGCGGCATGTCCATGCTGTTCGATCCGCTCGCGCTCGATACGCCGATCGCCGGCTTCAATGGCGGCCTCTTCGTCACGCCGGACCTCTCGATCCTCGAGCAGAAGACCTTGCCGGAGGATGTCGCGGCCAAGGCGCTCGAGCTGATCCGCGCCAGCGGTCTCGATGCCTGGGTGTATCGCGGCAATGACTGGTTCATTGCCAAGACCGATGCTCCGCATGTTGCCCGCGAAGCCTGGACTGTCAAATTCGAACCGAAAGTCGTAGCGGACGTTGGTGAAAAGCTGGACCAGGTCGCCAAGATTGTCGGCATCAGCGACGACCTCGAAAAGGTGCAGCGCTGCGAAGCCGACGCCCAGGCCGCCTTCGGCGATCGCGCGACGGCAACCCGGTCGCAACCCTACTACCTCGATGTGACCCACAAGGACGCGAACAAGGGATCTGTTGTGGAGTATCTGTCGCGGCATCTCGGGGTGCCGGCGGCGGAGATCGCCACCATCGGCGACCAGCCGAATGACGTGCTTATGTTCAAGCGCTCAGGCTTCAGCATCGCTATGGGGAATGCGTCCGATCAGGTCAAGGCGCAGGCCAGCGCCACCACGGATTCAAACGAAGACGAAGGTTTCGCAAAGGCGATGGAGCGTTTCATTCTGGGCACTTTGGATTGACGCTGCGGCATGAGCGAAATGAACGGACGCATCGAAACACTTCCTGATCCGGCGGCGGTCGCCCGCCATGTGGCCGAATGGATGACAGCTGCGGCACTTGCCGCGGAAAGCGGTTTTCGCGTGTCGCTGTCAGGCGGCTCGACCCCGAAAACTCTCTACGCGCTTCTCGCTTCCGATGCGTTTCGCGGGCGCTTTCCCTGGGGGCGGGTCTCCTGGTACTGGGGCGATGAGCGTTTCGTCCCCCATGATCATCCGGAGAGTAACTATCGGATGGCCCGCGAGGCGATGCTGGTAAAGGCGCCTGTCCCGCCGAAGAACATCCATCCGGTGCCGGCGGATGGCACCCCCGAGGAGGCTGCGTCTCGCTACGAACGCACGCTGCAGGCAGCATATGGTGCAGCGGTGCTGGATCCGGCGAGGCCGCTGTTCGATATCACCCTGCTCGGCCTCGGCGCCGATGGCCATACCGCGTCGCTGCTGCCGGGTGAACCGGTCCTGCAGGAGCGCAAGCGCTGGGTCGCCGCCGTCGCTCATGGCCGGCCGAAGGTCCGCATCACCATGACATATCCGGCAATCGAGAGCAGCCGGCGGGTCGCGTTCCTGGTGGCGGGCAAGGAAAAGGCGGCGATCTTCAAGTCAATTCGCGCCGGCGGCAGCCAGGTGCCGGCCGCCCGCATCAGGCCGGTGGGCGAGCTTGTCTGGTTCGTCGATCGCGCCGCGGCCGGCGAGGACTAGACGGTGTCGATCCTTGTCGCGCCATCGGTCTTGTCGGCGGACTTCACGCGATTGGGGGAGGAGGTCCGCGCTGTCGATGCGGCCGGTGCCGACTGGATCCATATCGACGTGATGGACGGCCGGTTCGTGCCCAACATCACCATAGGCCCGGTCGTGCTGCGGGCCATCCGCCGAGCTACGGCGAAACCGCTCAACGTGCACCTGATGATCGTCGAGCCGGAGCGCTATCTCGCCGCCTTCGCCGAGGCGGGTGCCGATCATCTGCTGGTGCAGGCCGAAGCGGGCTCCACGATCCACCTGCACCGCGTGCTCGGGCAGATCCGCGCGCTCGGCAAGAAGGCGGGGGTCGTGCTCGACCCCGCGAGCCCGCCGGAGCTCATCGAATATGTTCTGCATCTCTGCGACATTGTTCTGGTCATGACGGTAAACCCCGGATTCGGCGGCCAAGCCTTCCTGCCGGAGATGTTGCCCAAGATCGGGCGCATCAGGTCGATGTGCGCCGAACGCGGCCTTGATCCCGTCATCGAAGTCGATGGCGGCGAGAACGAGACAACAGCGGCACAGGCGATTGCGGCCGGCGCGACAGCGATCGTCGCCGGCTCGGCGATCTTCGGCGCCAAGGACTACAAGGCTGCCATCGCGGCAATCCGCAGCAGCGCGGCAGCCGGGGGCGGGACTAGGCGATGAGCACGCCGCCGACCGATGTTGGTCGCGATGTCCTCAAGCGCGCCGCGGCGAAGGCGGCAGTCGAGCTCGTGCAAGACGGTATGGTGGTCGGGCTCGGCACCGGCTCGACGGCCGCCTTCGCGGTCGACGCTCTCGCCCGGCGCCACCGGCAGGGGCTGCGCTTTCTCGGCATCCCTACCTCGGAGCGAACCGCGGCGCAGGCGCGTGCGGTTGGAATACCGCTTACCTCGTTCGCGGAACATCGGCGAATCGATCTCACCATCGACGGCGCGGACGAGGTGGAACGCGGCACGCTCAATCTGATCAAGGGCCTGGGCGGCGCCCTCCTGCGCGAGAAAATCATCGCGGCCGCCAGCCAGCGCCTCGCCGTCATCGTCGACGGGGCCAAGCTGGTGGATCGTTTGGGCACGCGCACGCCGGTCCCCGTCGAGGTCGTCGACTTCGGGCTGGAGGCGACGCGGGCGGAGCTCGGGGCGCTCGGCGCGAGCGTGCGGCTGCGCCTGTCGCCGGCGGGCGGACCCTTCGTCACGGACGGCCACAATCGCATTCTCGATTGCGAATTCGGCCCCATTGCCGATCCCGCGCGGCTGGAGCGGCGCATCGGGCGGGTCGTGGGGGTCGTCGAGAGCGGCCTCTTCATCAGCCGGGCCGATTCAGTCTTCGTCGCGGACGCGATCGGCGTCCATCGACTCGACAGCGCGCGCGCCCATCGAGGCAACCCTCCGATCCTCGTGGTCATGGGCGTGTCGGGATCGGGCAAGACGACGATCGCGGAAGACTTGGTGGCGCGGCTCGGCTGGCCCTTCAAGGAGGGCGACGAGTTCCATCCGGAGGCGAACGTCGCCAAGATGCACGCCGGAGTTGCGCTGACCGATGCCGACCGCCGGCCCTGGCTCGAGGCCGTGGCCGCCTGGATCGACCATCAACGTGCCAAAAAGGAACCGGGGATCATAACCTGCTCCGCGCTCAAGCGGTCCTATCGGCAGGTTGTCATCGGCGATCGGCCGGAGGTGCGGCTGGTTTATCTGCGTGGCGGCCGGGATCTCATCGCCCAGCGCCTGTCAGGGCGCCACGGTCATTTCATGCCGGCGAGCTTGCTGCAGAGCCAGTTCGACACCCTCGAGGAGCCGGGTCCAGAGGAGGATCCGCTGGTCGTCGATGTCGGCCCGCCCGCCAGCCAGGTCGCAGGAACGATCATCCGGCTGCTCAGCGCGTCCGCCACGGTCAGCCCAAGCGCGGCTGGTGCCTAGGCGCATCAGTGGAGCGGCGAATGGCGGGAACTGCCAACCAACCAATCCCGAACGGCGCCTGGAAGAGAAGAAGCGAATGCGCACCGGCAGGCCTGGCGCACAAATGGGGCCCTTATGTGAGCGAGCGCCCCGCGCCAGTCTGAGGTCCGCCATTTCCCTGATCCAGGGACGTTGCCGCCATGTCGCGCTCTCCATGTACGGGCCGCAATACAGATCCTCGAACGTCGCGATGCCTGCCAGGACAAGGTCGTGGATCGCCTGACAGAGAGAGCAGCCTGCCGCCGATATCACCTGGAATGCCGGCGCATCGGCTCGCAGCCGCGTTCAGGTCATCGGCTCGCGTTCAGGCATAGTTGACGTAGATGGTCTTCTTCTGGAAATAGGCGTCGAGACCGTATTTGCCATCCTCTCCGCCGATGCCGCTGTGCCGTAGCCCAGCGTGGTGCGCGTGGACGGCGTCGCCGCCGGGACGATTGACATAGATCTCGCCGAATCTCAACTCGCGGATGAGACGCATCAGCCGGCGCATGTCCTTGGTGAAGACGTAGGCCGACAGGCCGTAGCGGGATTCGTTGGCCAGCCGCAGGCCCTCATCGAAATCGGTCACCGTCATCAGGGGGATCACAGGGCCGAACACCTCGTCCTGCATGATCGCCATGCGGTTGTCGGTCGCGGTCAGCACCGTCGGTTCGAACCAGTGACCGCGCGCGAATTCGCCTTCGGCAAGCCGGGTGCCGCCGGTCAACACTTTCGCACCCGCCGCGGTCGCCGCATGCACCATACGCTCCACCTTGTCCAGTTCCGCGGCACTGAATTTTGGACCGACATCCACCATCTGGAGCGGGTCGCCAACCTTCAAGCCTTTCACCGCGCGGACGAACTTCTCGGTGAATTCGTCGGCGATGCGCTCATGCACGTACATCCGCTCATTGCAGATGCAGATCTGGCCGCAATTCTCGAAGCGCGAGGCGATCGCAGCCTTCACGGCAGCGCCGATGTCGGCATCCTCGGCCACGATGAACGGCGCCTTCCCGCCCAGCTCGAGCCGCAGGATCTTGAGGTCGTCGGCCGCGTTGCGGAAAATCTCCTTGCCCGCCCGGACACTGCCGGTGAGGGTGATGAGGCGCGGGATCGGATGCCTGACCAGTGCGGCGCCAAGCCCCTCGCCCGTGCCGCTCACCACATTGATGACGCCCGGCGGAAAATCGAGCTGGGATGAGAGCTGCGCGATCTCGAGGGCGGAGAGCGGGGTTCCTTCGTGCGGCTTGATGACGATGGCGTTGCCGGCCAGAAGCGCCGGACCCATCTTGCGCGTGGTCAGCGCCGCCGGATAGTTCCACGCGGTGAGGCCGACGACGACGCCATGCGCGACACGCTGGATCCACACCTGCTCGTCCGCGTTGTCCGACGGAATGATATCGCCAGTGATGCGCCGGGCCTCTTCCGCCGCATAGGTCAGATAGAGCGCCGTGCCTTCGATCTCACCCCGCGCCTCGGTCAGCGGCTTGCCCTGCTCCGCCACCACCAGGCGCGCCAGCCGATCGCGATTTTCCAGGATAAGCCGGGCGAGGCCGGTCAGCAGCTTGGCGCGCTCCACCGGCGGCAGAGCTTCCCAGGCCGGCTGGGCCGCAGCCGCGGCGACAAGGGCGCGATCGGCGTCATCGGCACTGCCCTTGGGCACCGTCGCGATGATCGCGCCAGTGGCGGGGTTCTCGACCTCGATCCATTCCTTGACGGTCGAATCGGTCCACTGGCCGTTGATGAAATGACGATAGCGCGGAACGCCGTTCACCATATCCTTCATGGCAGGCATGGCTGTCTCCTAGCCGGCCGGGCCGGTGGCCGGCTGATAGCCCAGCTGCACCGGAAGCCACAGCGTCAATTGCGGGACATAGACGAGCACGAACAGCAAGGCGATCAGGACCACGAGAAAGATCCATAGCTCCTTGCCGATCTCCGAGACCGACACGCCGGACACGCCGGCGATCAGGAAAACCAGCTCTCCCATCGGTGGCGTCACCAGGCCGATCATCATGTTCACAATCGACGTCACGCCGAAATGCACGGGATCGATGCCGAGCGCACGCACGGTCGGCATCAGCATCGGCACAATGATCAGCAGCATCAGCATCGTATCCAGGAATGCGCCCAGCAGCAGGAACAGCAGGTTCACCATCAGCAGGAACATGGCGGGCGACATATCGAGCGAGATCATCCAGGCGCCCATCGCTTCCGGGATCTGCTCCGCCGCGACGACCCAGTTCATCACCAGGGCGCCCGCAATCGTGATGGCGACCACGGCGGTCGAGCGCGATGAGTCGATCAGGACTTTCACGAATCCGTTGAAGTCCAGGCTGCGGTACCACAGCATGGCCAGCAGCAGCGCATAGAACGCCGCGACGGCGGCAGCCTCCGTGGGCGTCACGGCGCCGCTGTAGATGCCGCCCAGCATGATGGCGGGCAGCAGCAGGGCCGGCAGGGCGGTCTTGACCGTGCCGATGGCCTGGTCCAGCGTCGGCGGCGGCTCGGTCGGGAAATTGCGGCGCTTTGCAATCGCCGCCACTACGCCCATCTGGACGAGGCCGAGCAGGACTCCGGGAATGACGCCGGCAATGAACAGGTAGCCGATCGACGTGTTCGAAACCACGCCGTAGATCACCATCGGGATTGAGGGCGGGATGATCGGCCCGATGATCGCCGACGTGGCGCTGAGCGCGCCGGCAAAGCCCGGCGCGTAGCCGGCCTTGACCATCATGTCGACTTCGAGCTTGCCCGGACCGGCGGCATCGGCCAGCGCACTGCCGCTCATGCCGGAAAAGATCATACTGGCGACAACATTGACGTGCGCCAGGCCCCCGCGCAGCCGCCCGACCAGCAGGTTCGCGAACTCGAACAGGCGGTCGGTGATCCTGCTGGAGTTCATGATGTCAGCGGAGAGAATGAACAGCGGGACCGACATCAGGACGAAGCTGCTGAACAGGCCGTTGAGGCTCTGGGTCGCGGCAATCGCGATGTCCTGGCCCGTCATGAACAGATAGACGAAGGCAGCCGCCAGCATGGCGTGGCCGATCGGCATGCCGAGGAAGGACCACAGGAAGAACAGTCCGAACATAACGTAAGCGGCGAGACTCATCGGCAAACCATTCTCAGAGATGCTGCTGCCAGGACTTGCCTAACAGGCGCCGGAGCCGCAGAGCGGCGCCGATGACAACGGCGATCATGAAGATTGCGAAACAGCTGTAGACGACGTCGAACGGCAGGCGGAGGATCATCGTCTTGCGCCGCGCCAGAAAGTGGATGTATTCGAGCGTCGTCGGCAAAGCGGCGAGGAAGATGAGGCCCAGCGTCGCCGTGTTGGCGATGCCGACGACACGGCGCCAGCGCGGCGGAAACTTCACATAGAGCACGTCGAAGATGATGTGCTGGCGCTCGTGCACAAGGATGTCGCAGGTCCAGAACACGATCCAGATGTAGCCGATGGAGCATATCTCCAGCGACCAGGAGACCGGCGCATCGAAAACGTACCGACTGACGATCTGGACCAGGAACGCGCCGAACATCAAGGCGAACGAAGCCGCCGAGACCAGTTCGGCGCCGCGATGAAGCCTGGCGCGAAGGTTGGCCATGATTGCAACTCTTGCTCCTTCGCGCCAGGTTCGGATGGCTATGCGCCGGCCGCCTCGATGCGGTCCAACATGCCGGCAGGCCAATTCTTGGAGAATTCGGAGTTCACGAACCTGTCCAGCACCTGGGAGCGGAACGCGCCAACGTCCGGCGTCGTCACCTTCAAGCCCTTGCTCTCCATGAACGCGGTGGCATCCGTCTCGGTCGCGATCACGCCGTCATCGTTGACCTTCTTGCCGTCGATCTCAGCGGCGGTGAGCGCGGCGCGCTCACCGTCGCTCAAGCCGTCCCAGTATTTGCTGGCAACTGCGAAGAAGGTGTTGGCAACCATGTGCGAGGTCAGCACGATCTGTTTGGAGACTTCATAGAACTTCGCCGCCATGGCGTCGGGCAGCGGGTTCTCCAGGCCGTCGATCGTGCCGGTCTGCATCGCCAGATAGACCTCCTCGAAGGCGAGCGGCGTCGCGTTGGCGCCGAGCGCGTTGCCGAGGAACTGCCAGGTTTCCGAACCCGGCATGCGCAGCTTGAGGCCGGCCAGGTCGGCCGGCTTGCTGACCTCCTTGACCGCGCGCAGGATGACGTGCCGGGTCCCGAGATACTGGCTTTTCACGAGTGTGATGCCGACATCCTTGATAATCCGCGCCTTGTATTCGGCGCCGATGTCGCCGTCATAGACGGCATCCAGATGCGCCGGGTCGCGTATCAGATAGCCGGTGGTAAAGATCGAGTATTCCGGAATCAGTGCGGCGATGTCCTGCGGCGAAACCATCCCGACCTCGAGATTGCCGCGCTGCATGGCCTCGATCTCGGTGCCCTGGCCGAACAATGTCCCGTTGTAGTGGATCTGGACGTCGAACCGGCCGGGGGCGTTCTTGTCGAGGCTGGCCTTGAAGGCCTGCAGGCCCTTGGACTGCCATTCCTCCTCGTTGCCAGGCAGCGAGATTCGGAACGGCTTGGCGGCCAGGCTGGATTTCACAATGAATGGCATGGTGAGCGCGGCGGCGCCCCCTGCCAGGATTGCGCGGCGGCCGATTGGCTTGCCGATGATCTTGTTCATGACACCCTCCCTTGCGTTGACATCATGCGTTGGCCTTGATTGGCTCTCTTCGTCCTCTGGCGCGCGACTGCGTGCCGGCTTTGCTCTTCGAGTCTCCGGTCGCGGATACGGCAGCGCGGTCCTTCGACAGCGCCTCGGACGCCCGCTCAGCTTCCGGCGCATTGTGCTCTCGCGCCAGGCGCTCGGCCTTGTCCGGCTCGCCGGCCATGATCGCTTGCACGATCGGCCGATGCTCCGCGACGATCTGGTTCAGATCCATGATGAGCGCGTTGGACGAGATGATGTAGTGCCGCACCTGCAGCTCCAGCAGGCGATACTGGTCGATCAGGCGCTGATGCCCGGTGATGGCGACAATGGTCTTGTGCAGAGCGATGTCGGCCTCCGCCACGCGCCCACGCCGGCGGGATTTGACCGCCGCGACGAGGCGATCGAACGCATCTTCCAGCGTCGCCACGCAGTCCTTGGTGCGATGCTCCGCCGCGAGCCGCGCCGCCATGCCTTCCAGCGTGCCGCGCAACGTGTAGAGCTCCCACGCGTCGGCATGGGAGAACTCCGGCAACATCCATTTGGTGTATGCGACCTGCTGGATCAGCCCTTCGTGTGCCAGGGCGCGCAGGGCCGCGCGCAACGTGCCGCGACTGACTTCGAGCTGGGCAGCGAGTGCGGTTTCAGTCACGCGCTGCCCGGGCACCAATTTGCCGCTCAGTATCTGTTCGCGCAGGACATCGGCCGCCCGCCAATCGAGCGAACGCCGGTCGACTCTTGCGGAACGCGCGGATTTCACCCCTGTTTCCCGCCCTGTAGCCGCCGGGTGCGGCTTTATCGGTGATGGCTGCGGACCCCTGTCCCAACAGCTCTATCACTCCCCTGGTTGACAGAAATGCTCCCACCAGCCGCCCGCGCCGTCAAGCCGATTGTTGACAATCGACAATCTGAGAGCATGATCGCGTGGCACGGCTGGATCAGACACCGCTCCAAACGAGCGGTCGGTCCCTGGGGATTATCCGTCGACTGGGGAGTACATTCGCTTGAGTGACCTTCCTGCCCGCGATTGCTTGATCGTGGCGGTCGCAACTCCGGTCACGGCCTCATTCCGTCCGGATGTCGATCTTCTGGTGGAGCGCTGCAGCAGGTTGATGATCGAGGGTTGCGACGGAATCGGCCTGTTCGGCACGACCGGAGAAGGCGCGGAATTCTCCGTGGCCGACCGGACCGCGGCGCTCGAGCGCGTCATCGCCATGGGCGTTCCGGCAAGCCGCATCATCGTGTCGGCAGGAGCGATGTCCATCCCCGACATCGTCACCTTGGCGCGCCATGCCATGGACCAGAAGGTCGAAGGCGTACTGCTTATGCCTCCTTGCATCTATCGGGGCGGCATCACCGACGATGGAGCGTTTCGGTTCTATACCTCGGTGATTGACGCGGTCTCGCGGCCGGACCTGCGCCTGTACCTCTATCACTTCCCCGACATCTGCGGCGTGCCGATCACACCCAACGTGGTGCGCCGGCTGGACGAGCGCTATCCCGGCATCATCGCCGGCATCAAGGACAGCGGCGGCGACCTTGACTTCACCGAGGCGCTGCTGCGCCGCTTCTCGCACCTGTCCATCTTCACCGGCAGCGAGACCCACGTGCCGCAAGTGCTGGCAAATGGCGGCCGCGGAACCATCTGCGGGCTCGCCAACGTGATGCCGCGCCTGATGCGCACCATGCTGGAGGCGCCCAACCTGTTCGAGCGCCGTCGCTACGCTCCGCAGATCCTTGCTGGCGACCTCATTCTCTCGCGCGGCCCGTTCATCGCCTCGATCAAGGCGCTGGTTGCGGACAGCATGGGCATTCCCGCCTGGCGCCGCGTGCTGCCGCCAATGTCGGAGCTGCCGGTTCCGGAGGAACAGCGCGTGATCGCCGATTTCCGGCGTTGGGAATCGACGTTGCCGGCGGCTGCGCGCAGTCTCTATTCTCCAGAAACGGAATCCGACCCGAAAGTCGTCTCGTTGCGGCGAGGTTAGAAGGAGCAAAGTCATGTCCGAGCTCAAGGGAATCTGCGTTCCGACCTGCACGGCATTTGACAAGACTGGCGACCATGTGGACGAAAAGGCACTATCGGCCCATGTCGAGCGGCTGCTCGAGGCTGGTGTTCATGCGGTGGCCTCGTGCGGCGGCACCGGCGAATTTGCCTATCTCAGTGAAGCAGAACGCCGTCAGATCCATCAACTCGTTGCACAGCGTGTTCGCGGCAGATCCAAGTTCGTTGCGCAATCCTCTGCAGTCAGCACGCGAGATACCATCGAGAATGCGAAATTCGCGGAAGGTCTCGGTGCGGATGCGGTTATGATCCTGCCGCCGTATTTCGAAGGTCCGACCATGGACGGGGTGATGTGGCATTTCGAAGCCGTAGCCCGCGCGATCAAAACGCCGATCATCGTCTACAACATACCTCAGAATACGAACCGCGACATCACGCCCGAACTCTTCAGCCGTCTGCTCCAGATAGAGAACATCCGGTACATCAAGGACAGCACCGGTGATTTCACCCGGATTCAGCAACTGGTCGCGACCGGCGGAAAGGTTCTGAACGGCGGCGACACGCTTGCTTTCCCCGCGCTGCTCGCGGGATGCCCAGGGCTGATCTGGGGTGGTGTCAACGCAACGCCCAGGGAGGCCGTGCGCCTCTACGATCTGGTCACGAAAGGTGATCTCAATGCGGCGGCGGCGCTATGGAAGACGCTGCTTCCTGCGCAGTTGTTCTACTGGACCCACGACTACAATTCCTCGGTCAAAGCAGCGACCAACTTCCTGGGAGGCAATGTCGGAATCTGCCGCAAGCCCGCGCTGCCCCTTCCTGAAGCCGAACTAGCTGAGCTGGAAAACGCCCTCTCGTCCTTAGATCGCCCGATCGCCTCCGCAGCACAATAGCGCCATCGCGATCGTGGCCCGTCAGAGCGTGGCGCCGAGATGCCAGGGTGCGAACTCGTCCTCGCCGTAGCCGAGCAGTTCGCTCTTGGTGCGCTCGCCGGAAGCGGTGGCGAGGATGAGCTTGAAGATCTGTTCACCCATCTCCTCGACGCTCGCCCCGCCATCGAGGATCTCGCCGCAATTGACGTCCATGTCGTCCATCATGCGGTTGTATATCGGCGTGTTGGTGGCGAGCTTCAGGCTCGGCACGGGCTTGCAGCCGAAGCATGAGCCTCGCCCGGTCGTGAAGCAGATGATGTTGGCGCCCCCCGCCACCTGCCCTGTTACCGACACCGGGTCGTAGCCGGGCGTGTCCATGAACACGAACCCGCGCCCGGTCACCGGCTCGGCATAGCGATAGACATCGACCAGATCGCTGCGCCCGCCCTTGGCCGCGGCGCCCAAGGACTTCTCGAGGATGGTGGTGAGGCCGCCGGCCTTGTTGCCCGGCGAGGGATTGTTGTCGAGCGATTCCTTGTTCAACGCCGAATACTCCTCCCACCAGCGCAGGAGGCCGAGCAGCTTGTGTCCGACCTCGTTGCTGACGGCGCGGCCCAGCAGCATATGCTCCGCGCCATAGATTTCCGGCGTCTCGCTCAGGATCGCGGTCCCGCCGTTGCGTACCAGCAGGTCCGATGCCGCGCCAAGCGCCGGATTGGCCGTGATCGCCGAGAATCCGTCTGAGCCGCCGCATTGCAGACCGAGCGTGAGATGCCGCGCCGGCATGGTCCGGCGCTGGATCGCATTGGCGGCCGGCAGCAGTTCCTCGATGCGCGCGATGCCTGCTTCGACCGTCTTCCTGGTGCCGCCGGTATCCTGGATCACCAGCGGGTGAATGCGGTCGCCAGCCGGCAAGTCTTCATCCGCCATCAGCCTTGAAAGCTGATTGGATTCGCAGCCCAAGCCGATGATGAGCACGGCCGCGAAGTTGGGATGGCGGGCATAACCGGCAATCGTGCGGCGCAGCACGTGCGTCCCTTCGGTGTCGCCGCCGCCGGCGCAGCCGCTCTTGTGTGTAAGCGCGACAACCCCGTCGATGTTCGGATAGGGCTTCAAGTCACCCGACATCCGGAAGTGATCGGAGATCAGCCGCGCCACCTGTGCCGAGCAATTCACCGTCGTGAGCACGCCGATGTAGTTCCGGGTCGCCACGCTGCCATCGGCGCGCAGGATGCCCTGGAACGTCGCCGCCTCCAGCTCCGGCAGCACCGGCAGGTTGCTTCGATGCGTCCCGATACCGTGATCCGCCGCGCTTGGGCGGAACTCGACATTGTGCACATGGACATGCTCGCCGGGCGTGATCGCCTGCGTCGCCCGCCCAATGATCTGGCCGAACTTGCGGACCGGTGCGCCTTCGGCGATGGGCTGGATGGCAAGCTTATGCCCGCGCGTGATGGCCCGGGCCGGAGTGACCGCGCCGAAGCCGATCTCTTCCCCGGCGGCGAGGTCGCGCATCGCCACCACCAACGGATCCGAGTCGTTGAGGTGCAGGACGGGCGGCCGGTTCTTCAGTTCGCTCATCATTCGCTCCCGGGTGTCGGTCAACCTTGCCCGAGGCGCGCCGGCATTGCCACCCCCATTCGCGCCGAGAGGTCGGAGAGCGACGCCGCGATCTCGCCGCCGAGCCGCAACCCCTCCGCCAGGGCGGCGCGCTTCCGGGCGAGCCCGGCTGCGCCGGGCAACCGCACCGGTATGCCTGCCGTCAGGGGACGGGCAGCCCGACAGGCATCGGCGATGAAACTGCTCTGGCGCAGGAACGCATCGTGGCCGCCGAATGCAGCCGGATCGACCGCCAGCGCCAGGACCGCGGCGCCCCAGTCGGTCGGACGGTCGGCGCGGCCGTGACCGGACAACCCCTGTGTCAGCATCTCCACCAGCAGGCCCAGGCCGAAGCCCTTGTGGCCGTGATCGAGACCACCCACCGGCAGCAGCGATCCGCCGGCGGCGACCACGTTCGGATCGTCGGTCGGCTTGCCGTCCGGGCTCAGCAGCCATTGCCCGGGCAGTCTGCGCTGCTGACGTTTGGCGCGATTGGTCAGGCCCATCGTGGTGATGGAGGTGCTGATGTCGATCAGCACCGGGTCTGGTTCGGCCGGCAATCCGGCCGCGATGGGGTCCGGCATCAGTACCGGGCTCGCACCGCCGGCCGGCGCGACCCGGGATTCCGCGGGGTCGGAAGAGAACACAAGCACCGCGAATCCCTCTCGCGCCGGACGCTCCAAGAAGGCCGCGAGGCAGGCAATGTGGTGCGAGCGCTGCAGCGCGACCGCCCCGATGCCGGACCGCCGCGCCCGCTCGACCGCACTCGCAATAGCCAGCTCCGTGGTCCAGATGCCGGGCAAGCGGCGCGCATCCCAGGTGGCGACGACGCCCGTGTCGCTCAGCGACAGCGGCTCGCCGGCCCTTTCCATGCGGTCCTCGATGATCTCTTCGACATAGTCGGCGAGCAGCGTCAACCCATGCGTCGTGTGACCCAGCAGGTCCGCCTCGACCAGGATCCGCGCCACGCTCTCGGCGGGTTGCGCAGGGAGCCCCGCCTTGGTCAGCACGCGTTCCCCGAACGAGCGCAGTGCGGTTGCGTCGAACCGTGGGTCGGTTGTCGTCATCATGCCTCTAGCGGTTGCGGCGGATCGAAATGTGCCAGGGGATCAACAGGCGTTCGGCCAGCGTCACCAGGCCGAACAGGCAGAGGCCCAGCATGGTCAGCAGGAAGATCCCGGCGAAGGCCAGGTCCGGCCGCATGTTGCCGGTGGTGATCTGGATGTAGAAGCCGAGGCCCTGGTCGCTGCCGATGAATTCCGCGATGGTCGCGCCGACCGTCGCATTGAGCGCCGCGTACTTGAATCCGACGAAGCATTGCGGCAGCGCCGCCGGCAGCCGCACCTTCCAGAACACCTTGGACGGATCCGCGCCGGTTGAACGACAGAACCGCGCCAGCTCCTCGGGAAGCGAGCCGAAGGCAAGGATGGCGTTCAGCACAATCGGGAAGAAGCAGACCAGGAAGACGATGATGACCTTTGGCAGCAGCCCGAACCCAAGCCAGGAAATGAACAAGGGCGCGAACGCGATCTTCGGCACCATCTCGACGCTGACGAAGAATGGATAGATGGTGCGGCGCAAAAAGGACGAGAACGCGATCGCCAGGCCAAGCGGAACCGCGATGACGATCGCGATGACGTAGCCGATAAGGCTCTCGAGGCCCGTGATCGCGGTATAGTAGATCAACCGGTCCACATCGGCCCAGCCGCGCGTCACGATCTCGCTCGGTTTGTTGAGGATATAGGGCGGGATCTTGAACAGATCGATCGAGAGTTCCCAGAACGCAAAGAAGCAGACGAAGAACAGGATGGCGAGCCAGGACTGGGCAAGCCAGCGTCCGATGCCGCCTTCCTTGAAGCGCTTTGAGAATTGCGGTGTCGCATGAGCGTCAGAGGATTCCAAAGCCATGGAACACCTCCTGGATCTCGTGCACATAGTCGATGAAGGCGCTGCTGCGCTTGACCGCGTGATCGCGCGGCCAAGGCAGGTTGATGTCGATGACCCGGTCGATGCGGCCTGGCCGTGGCGTCACGACACACACGCGGCTGGAAAGCTGCACCGCTTCCTCGATGCTATGGGTCACGAACACGACCGTGGGTTTCTTCGCCATCCACAGCGCCTGCAGGTCGCCGCGGATGCTCTCGCGCGTCATGGCGTCAAGCTTGCCCAGCGGCTCGTCGAGCAGGACCGTGCTCGGCTCATGCACCATTGCCTGGCAGAAGGCCGCACGCTGCTGCATGCCGCCCGACAGTTCGTATGGATAGCGATGCTCGAAGCCGTCCAACCGAACCGATTTGAGGATGCTGCCGATGCGCGCGTGCTGGCTCCTGGGATCGATGCCGCGCAGCTCAAGCTGCAGTGCGACATTGCCGTAGACGTCGCGCCAGCCGACCAGCGTGTTGTCCTGGAACATGATCCCGATGTCGGTGCGCGGGCCGGTGACCGCTTCGTCGCGGAACTGGATGGACCCCGTGCTCGGCTCCAGCAGACCTGCCATCATCAGCATCAGTGTCGACTTGCCGCACCCGGACGGGCCGAGCAGGGAGACGAACTCGCCGGAACGGATGGTGAGGTCGGCGGGACCGAAGGCATGCACTTGGCCCGGGCCCTTGCCGAAGACCTTTGTCACGCCGCTGAGTTTGAGTGCCGCGCCCATGGGGCCAGAGTCTAGCTGCCTTTGGTTGGGAGTTCGAGCGCGGCCTGGGGCCGGGCGCCGCGGCTGGTGCCGCGGGCCCGGCCGATCCAAACTGTCACTGCGGCAGGAAGTCGTTGGTGTAGAACGCGGTCGCTGGCTGATCCGTCTTGAGATCGTTGTATTTCTTCATCAGGGTCAGCATGTCGTCCCAGTCCGACGCCACGTTCAGACCCAGCACCTTATCCTTGTTGGCCTTCGAATAGAGCACGCCAAGCGTGACATCGAGCACGGCACGGGCCTGCGCCTTGCCGGCATCTTCCGCCATCGAACCGCCGACGATGTCGGCCATCGAGGCAATCGCGGAATCCGGATTCTTTTCCGTCTCCTTGTAGGCCTGGACGGTCGCGGCGACGAACCGCTTCACGAGATCGGGATTCTTCGCGATCGTTTCCGTGTTGGTCACGATGCAATATCCGACCTGATTTACGCCGTAATCCGAATAGGGGAACGTGACCGGGTCGGCGCCACCATTGGCCTTGATCTCGGCCGGCTTGTCATCGAGGCCACCCAGGATGCCGACCGCGCCGCCAGCGCCTTGCAGATAGGATGAGACCAAAGCTCCGTCCGGCACGTTGGTGATGCTTACGTCGCCCTCAGCCAATCCGGCGTTCTTCAGCACCAGCGGGAAGAAGGTATTGACGCCGGCGTTGGCCGTGGTCAGCAGCGTCTTGCCCTTGAGGTCCTTGATGTTCTTCACGCCGGCATCGGGACGGACGATGATCGCCTCGGTGCCCATGGCGTCGATCACGGCAACAGAGATCAGCGGCGCACCCTGCGCCGCCAGGCTGGTCATCGACGCGCAGGAACCATAGGAGAATGTGCTGTCGCCGTTGGCGACCAGTCGGTGCGCCGAACCCGAGCCGTTGCCGGAGCGGATGTCCAGGTCGATTCCCTGCTCCTTGTAGTAGCCTTTGTCCTTGCCGAGCGCGAAACCGGCATGTGAGCCGTAATACATCCAGTTGAGACGCAGCCGCACATCGTCCTCGGCCTTGGCCTGGCCGGGGACGAATTGGACGAATGCCGCCGCCACCGCGGCGCCGAGTGCCATTCTCGTGATGTGCTTGTGAAGATTCTTCATGTTGTCTCCCTCCTCTCCTGTTTTGTTCGGCTCGATCCTTTTCACCGGACCGGCCGCTCCTTCGTGGCCGTTCAAAGCCGTTCGTGACTTCCTTTGATCACGCCTGGTACCCCCGACTCGATCATCATGCGCCGCGCGGGTTCGCGGAACTTCTCCCGTACGTCGCGCGTCGGCGGACGGCATCGGCTCGAATCGAGCCCGACCAGTTCCATGCAGAGTTTGTCGAGGTAGCCATCGCCGCTGGTGTAGGTCTTCTCGATCTCGACCCACAGCTTGTAGAAAGGCATCGCCTGGTCGACCATCATGCGCTGCACTTCCGCGTAGTCACGCCTTCCCAGCCGGTCCAGCAGCTTGATGCCCCATTCGGGCCAATAGTTGCAGAGATGCACCTCGAATGCGCGCGCGCCCATCATGTGGCTCATCGTGAACAGCAGGTTGTTGTCGATGACGGTGAGTCGCTGCGCGAAGTGCGAAACGGTGTCCTCGAATTCCATGGCGTCGGTGCGCGGAGTCGCCCATTTCAGGCCGACGACATTCGGGATCGCGCACAGCCGCTCGGCCATCGCGATGGAGATGCCGGAGCTGGTCCAGAAGGTGTTGTAGACAATGATGCCGATATCGGCCGCCTCGGCGGCGGCGGAAACGTATTCGTAGAAATCGTCTTCCGTGTGGGTGAAGTAGAAAGGGCACGACACCTGGATGAAATCGCAGCCCAGACGCTGCGCGGTCTTCGCCAACTGCTTCAGCTCGCGCGTACTGGTCGTCTGCGCTCCCATCGCTACCGGCACGCGGCCGCCAGCCGCTCCGGCCACGGTCTCGGCCACCATCGTTCGCTCGTCGAACGACATGGTCGAGAAGTCGCCGGCGGCTCCGCCCGCCAGGAGCACGCCATTCTCCGCGTTGATCCCGCGCCTGATCAGGAAAGCGACATGGCGTTCAATCGCTTCCGGATCGACCGCGAGATCCGGATCGCGGAACATCGTCGGCACCGTAATGTAGCAGCCTTCCAGTTTCTTCTTCAGTTGATCGCGGTCCATTGCAATCCCTATTTCCGCGCTTAGGGGCGCACGTCACCCTTCACTGGGCGAGCGAATTCCAGCGTTGCTGTCTTGACGAATTTTGTGTTCCAGCGAGAGCCGCTGCGCCGGGTTTCCCGGTTCTGCCGCAGTGCGATTGCACGCGCCCCGCTTTGATACCGGAGTATTGAGCGTGCGGCCCAAAACTACTTGACGATTGACGACAAAAACTTGATCTTGGGAGCTCTCTCGTTCGGAGAGCACGATGGTGCCGGAGGCAGATGGACCGCATCGCATTGGTTTCTTCCTGATTCCAGAGTTTCCGATCTATGCAGTCATTCCCGCGACCGAGGCGCTGCGCATCGCGAACCAGAACAGCGGCAGGACCTCGTTCGACTGGCGCTTCATCTCGGTCGACGGCAAGCCCGTGCGGGCCGGAAACGGCATGCTGGTCGCGCCCGACACGGCGCTCAACCAGTCGCCCGACTTCAGCACACTGATCGTCTGCGCCGGCAACCAGCCGACGCAGTATCTCGATCGACGCCTGCTCAACTGGCTGCGGCGCCTCGACCGTCACGGGATTCGGCTGGGCGCACTGGACACTGGCACATTTGCGCTTGCGGCGGCGGGGCTGATGGCAGGCTACAGGATGACCCTGCACTGGGAGGCCACGCCGCTGTTCCATGAGCGGTTCCCGGACCTGGATGTGGTGGAGCAGATCTTCGTCATCGATCGGAATCGCATCACCTGTGCGGGCGGCGCCGCGGCCATCGATATGATGCTGCATCTGATCGCGCTCGACCAGGGCACCATGCTGGCGCAGATCGTCGCCAACGGCATGGTGCATGAAAGGATCCGACACGGAACCGATCCACAGCGAGCGGTGCTGGACTCTCCAATGGGGTCGCTAGACCCGATTGTCCTCCGCGCCATCCGGCTGATGGAAGAAAATCTTGAATCGCCCCTGGAGCCGGAGGAGATTGCCGCCAGCGTCGGCCTCAACTCCCGTCGTCTCGAACGGCTGTTCCGGCGCAAGCTCGACGATTCACCCGCCCGCTACTACCTCAAGATCCGGCTGCAGGCCGCGCGTAACCTGCTGTTCTACAGCGATGTGCCGATCCAGAACGTCGCGCTGTCGTGCGGCTTTTCCGGAGCAGAGGTTTTCTCGCGCTCGTTTCGACGGCACTTCGGCCAGTCGCCAAGAGAGTTCCGGAGCAACTTCAGCACGGACCGCCTTCACCGTTTCCATCCGGAGTTCGTGCAGCGACTGGGTTGAAAACGGGCATCACACATTCCGCATTGTCCGCTTTAGGCCAGGGGACCGAACCGCTCGCGCCTGCCGATCCAGCATGCGGGGCATGGCGGGACACGCCCGCCGGCCGTCACGGCCCTGCTGGAGGCGCTTGAGGACACCCCAGACTCACTTGGATATGGTGGGTCATGCCATCGTCCAGCAGCGGCAGGCAAAGCGGCCGCTCGGTTATTGTTGTTCCATCGATTGTCGCAGACAATATGCCGCGCGCGACCCCGTTGGGATTCTGCACCCTGATCTCGTACCGCGCCGTGTGGTATCGAATCGCCATTTCGAAGCCCGGCCAGGCCTTTGGGATGCAGGGATTCAGGTGCAGGAACTCACCCTGCACCCGCAACCCGAGGATGCTCTCGATGCCGGCCCGCTGCAGCCAACCGGCCGAGCCCGTATACCAGGTCCAGCCGCCCCGCCCGACATGGGCAGGCGCAGCATAGATGTCAGCGGCAACCACATAGGGCTCCACCTTGTAGCGGTGAACCTCCGCCCGCGTGCGGGCATGATTGACCGGGTTCAGCAGCGAAAACAGCTCCGCTGCCTTGTCACCCTCCCCCAGCGCCGCGAACGCCATCACCGACCATGCGGCCGCGTGGGTGTATTGCCCGCCATTCTCACGGATGCCCGGGGGATAGCCTTTGATATATCCCGGTTCGAGGGACGTCTTGTCGAACGGCGGGGTAAACAGCAGCGCCAACCCGTCCTTGGCGCGGATCAGCTCGCGGTCAACCGCGGCCATGGCGTGGACGGCGCGCTCTTGGTCCGCTGCGCCCGAGATCAACGCCCAGGATTGCGCGATCGCATCGATCCGGCAGGCATCGTTGGCAGCCGAACCAAGCGGCGTGCCGTCGTCGAACCATCCGCGCCGGTACCAGTCGCCGTCCCACGCCTCGCGCTCGAGCGATGCCTGCAGCGCGGCTGCATGGGCGCGCCAGGCCGCTGCGCGCCCGGCCTCGCGGCGCGCATCGGCAAGCGGAACGAACGCCACGAGCGCCGCGTAGAGCAGCCAGCCGAGCCACACACTCTCGCCCTTGCCATGCTCGCCAACGCGATTCATGCCGTCGTTCCAATCGCCTGTGCCGATCAAGGGCAGCCCATGAGTGCCAAGCGCGAGGCTTTCATCGAGAGCCCGCGCGCAATGTTCGAACAGGGTGCCGGTCTCGTCAGAGATCGTCGGCTGGAAGAAGCTATCATGCTCATCGGGCCCCAGCTTCTGACCTTCGATGAACGGCACCACCTCATCGAGAACGGCGGCGTCTCCGGTTACATCGACAAAGTGGGCGACGGTATAGGCAAGCCACGCACGGTCGTCCGAAATTCGCGTGCGGACACCCTGGCCGGAATGCGGCAACCACCAGTGCTGGACATCGCCCTCGACGAACTGCCGCGCAGCCGCGCGCAGCAAATGCTCGCGCGTCATCGACGGACGAACCGTGGCCAGCGCCATGCCGTCCTGCAACTGATCGCGGAAGCCATAGGCCCCGCTCGCCTGATAGAAAGCGGAGCGAGCCCAGACGCGGCAGGCGAGCGTCTGATAGAGGAGCCAGCCGTTGAGCATGACATCCATCGATCGATCCGGCGTCTTCACCCGGACTGCGCCGAGCACGTCGTCCCACTGCCGGCCGACCTCGGACCGCACTTCATCGAGATCCGCCGCGCGATAGCGTGTGATCAGACTGCGCGCCTCCTCGGCGCTCGCGGCCTGGCCGAGGACGAATACCAGCTCGATGGTTGCGTTCGGGCGCAACTCCACCGTGGTCCGCAGTGCGCCGCAAGGGTCCAGGCCGGCGCCGACATTGTTGGAAAGCGGGTCTGTCGCGGCGAGCGCGGCCGGGCGCGCGAGTGTTCCATTGCGGCCGATGAACTCTCGCCGGTCTCCTGTGCAATCGGTCTGGCGTCCACCGAAATCCGCAAATGCGACGCGCGCTCCGAAACTCTGGCTCCACGGATTGCGTGCGAACATGGCGCCGGTGTCGGGATCAACCTCCGTCGCCACGAAGGCGGCAGAGGCGGCCCGTGAAGGTCCGAGAACCCATTCCGCATACGCCGTCACCGACAGCCGCCGTGTCCGGCCTGAAGTATTGCGAAGCTGGAGTCGTGATATCTTGATCGGGTCGTCGACCGGCACATACTGGATGAGATCAGCGGCGATACCATGGGCCGCGTGCTCGAACCGGCTGTACCCTCGGCCGTGGCGCGCGACGTAAGTCGCCATTTCGTCACGGATCGGAGAAGCCGTTGGACACCACAGATCATCGGTGTCGTCATCGCGCAGATAGAACGCCTCGCCCGGACGGTCGGTGACGGGATCATTGGACCAAGGAGTGAGCTGGTTCTCGCGGCTGCTGACGGACCAGGTATATCCGCCGCCGTCGGTCCCCACCTGAAAGCCAAAGGCAGGGTTTGTCACGACATTGATCCATGGCGCCGGCGTCGACTGACCGGGGCCAAGAATCGTCACATACTCGCGTCCGTTGTCGGCGAAGCCGCCAAGCCCGTTGAAGAACTCAAGCTCCGGCAGAGCCGATGCGGCCGGCGGCGCTCGATCGGCGAGAATTGCCCTTGAAGCAGGGCGAGCCGGCGCCTTGGCTTGTGGTACCCGGTCAAGCTGATCGGACAGGCTGCCGCGCTGACCGACGAGCACCACTCGCGCGACCGACGGCAACAGCAGACGGGTCTGCGCCGAAATCAGATCAGCCCTGAGGATAAATACACGGCCCGACGGTCCATCTATCCCGATCTGCGGCCGTGACCGGCTCGTGCGGACCAGGGTCTCAAGCGCAACCTGCAGATCCTGGACATAGGACGAAGCGCGTTCGTTCAGGATGACCAGGTCGACTGCGATCTGCTTCATTCGCCAATATTCATGCGCCTGGAGCAGCTGATGCGCGATATCGAGGTGTTCCGTATCTGCAATGCGCAACAGCACGATCGGCAGATCGCCCGAAATACCCTGTCCCCAAAGTCCCGGCTGTCCGCCGGCGCCACGGAGAATCGCCTCGGATGACGCGCGCATCGTCGGCGCGGCGTAGAGTAGATGACCTGCCAGGCGCTGGAACAGGCCTGCCTCGATCGCTGTGATGCCGAGATAGTGGAGCTGCACCTGCGCCTGGGTCCAGGCAAGTGTGGCCGCCCGATCGAAGGCGGTGATGTCTCGATACTTGTCGGCGAGGTCGAGCACCGCTTCGCGGGTTGGCGCAACCATCGTCCAGAAGGCGATCCGCACAATTGCACCGGCTGCGACGCGGACACGATGGCGCAACGCAAAGGCAGGATCAAGGACCGTGCCAACGGTGTTCGATAGCGGCCGCCCGTCGATGACCGCGAGAGCAGCACGGACGCCTCGGCTGCGGCCGAGGAACCTGGCTCTGTCGGTCTCGACCTCCGGCTTGCCGACAGTCTCGCCTTCGACAGCGGCAAGATGTGCGGCCCAGACTTCCGGTTCGGTCGGCGCGCGCCTGCGCCGGGTCGCCAGGATGGCACCGATATTGGCAAGATACTCGGTCTCGACAAACAGCTTGGAGAAGGCCGGATGAGCGAGATCGGCACCCTGTCCCGTCAATACAAGCTCGGCATATGAGGTAATCTCGATCTCGCGTTCGCCGGTGCCGGAATTCGAGATCGAGACGCGGCGGACCTCGGCATCTTCTTCAGCGGAAACCAGCACCTCCAACGTCGTGGTCAGCGTCCCATCGCGGCGCACAATTTCGGCGCGGCCTTCCAGGAACGCAACGTCGTACTCATCGGGTTCCGCGCCGCTCGGCTGGAAGCCCGCCGACCACACATCGCCGCTATCAACGTCCCTCAGGAAAATATAGGAGCCCCAGTCGTCGCAGGTGGTGTCTTCCCGCCACCGGGTGACCGCCAGATCCCGCCAGCGGCTGTAGCCGGAGCCGGCGGAGGTGATCATGACGGCATAGCGCCCGTTTGACAGCAGGTGTGTGGCAGGCGTTGCGTCGTGCGGAGAAACGAAACGTCGGACGCTCGCGGGCTCCGCCTCACGGATTGTGGCCACCGACCTCGCCTCCGCCGCCAACGGGCGAGCGACGGCAACATCACGCGGCGTGCGTTCCTGCAGAAGCAGCTCCGTCGCCTGCACGATGGGTTCGGCATGGAATCGCGCCCGCATCGCCCCGTCCAGCAAGGCATCGGCGATCGCGACGATCGACATGCCCTGATGATGCGCCATGAAGGCGCGCACGACAGCAACGCCATTGCCGCTCGGCAATCTGGCCGGTGTGTAGTCCAAGGCTTCATAGAAGCCGTAACGGCCGCGTCCGCCGACCGCGGCGAGCCCCTCGAAATTTCGAGCAGCTGCGGTCGGGTCGACCATGGTCGCCAGCGCCGTGGCATAGGGCGCGACGACGATGTCTTCCCCGAGGCCGCGCTTCAGGCCCAGGCCGGGAACGCCGAAGTTCGAATATTGATAGGTAAACTCCAGATTACGGACGTTGTAAGCGGATTCGGACACGCCCCACGGGATTTGGAGCGCGGATCCATATTCGATCTGGCGGCGCACGATCAGCCGACTCGTCCGCTCGATCAAGCTGCCGGCCGGTGCACGCATCACGAGCGACGGCATCAGATACTCGAACATCGATCCCGACCAGGAGACCAGCGCGGCGCCATGGGCGATCGGCGTAACGGCCCGACCGAGCCGGAACCAGTGGCGCGCAGGAACGTCGCCCTTCGCGATCGCCATGAAGCTGGCCAGCCGCGCCTCGGAGGCGAGAAGATCGTAGCAGCTCGGATCGAGCGCCCCGTCGGCCACCCGGTATCCGATCGAGAGCAGCTTGCGGTCCTGATCGAGCAGGAATCCGAAGTCCATGGCAAGCGCCATCGAACGGGCTTTCTCCTCCACGGCCAGCAGGCGCTCTGCAAGAGATGCGGCTGCATCCCTCTGCGAGGCGAGATCGCGGCGGTGGCTCTCGATTCCGGCCCGCGTCGCCTCTGCCCAGAACAGCAGGTCCGCGCCGGTGTCATCTCCGCGCTCCAGCGCGAAGGTCGAAGCAATATCCACCATCGTCTCGGCCTGAATTGAGAGCTCGGCGAGCAGGCGGGCAGTGCTGTCGTTGTCCGCCGGCCGTCGATTCAAGCCAGCTCTCAGAAGACCGATCGCATCATCAAGCTGGTCCCAAGTTACGGTCTGAGTGCGCCTGCCGTCGCGCAACTGCTTCGCCTCGTGGTGCGCAAGCGTGAGGGCATCTTCGATCCCGGCGAGACGTCGCGTATCGGCGAGTGGCAGATCCCGCCACTCTCGACATGCGTTGGCGAGCGCGATCAGATGCGCGGCCAGATTGCCGCTGTCGACGGAGGATACGTATTGCGGATCGAGCGGACGCAGATCCTGCGTGCCGTACCAATTGAGGAAGTGACCTCGAAAGCGGGCGAGCTTGCCCATGGTCGATAGCGTCGCCTCCAGCCGCTCGACCGTTTCGATGGTTCCGAGCCAGCCGAAGTCGCGAGCGGCAACCGCCGAAAGCAGGTAGAGGCCGAGATTGGTCGGCGATGTGCGATGTGCCAACACCGGCGCTGGGTCTTCCTGGAAATTGTCGGGCGGCAGCATGTGGTCGGCCGCCGTCACGAAGGTCTCGAAGAACCTCCAGGTCCGGCGCGCGGTCAAACGCAAAGCCCGCGCATCGGCGTCGGATACGGTCAGATGGCCCGCCGCCAGTGGCGATCTGCTTGCCAAGCGAGCGATCGCCGGCGAGGCGATCCAAAGCGCTGCGAACGTGCCAGCCAAGAGCCAACTGCCCGGCCGATTCCCATGTCCCACAAGCAACGCAAAGGCCAGGCCGACAACGCCGATGACGACCGCGCCGGCCATTCGCCGATAGAAGGCGAGCAGGCCGAGCCGCGGGCCGATTGCCGCTTGGGCTGCCGGAACCCATTCAAGCAGATGGCGACGCGTTGCCAGCCGGACCAGGGTGCGCCCGATCGCATCGCCCATCAGCCACGCCTGGTGGGCAAGAAATGTGATCAAAAGAACAGACTGGGTGAGCGCGAGGCGAAAATCCCCGCCCAATGCCCGCAGATGACTGCGCACCGTGATCCCGGCCCGGCTCGGAACCAGGGCGCCGAGAACCGGAATCAGAGTGGGCAGCACGATCGTCCAGAGGATGAATATCGTCCATACCAGCGCGACTTGGAGCGGCAATACCGATCCGGCCAGCAAAGCAAGAACGGCGGCGAGCGCCGACAGGGTCCGGCGCAAATTGTCCAGCATCTTCCAGCGGCCGATCGCCGGCATTCCCCTTCGCGCCTGCCTCCCCTCCACCCGCGGCCCGCGACCGAATATCCACGGCAGGAGCTGCCAGTCCCCCCGGGCCCACCGGTGATTGCGGACGGCCGCGACGTCGTAGCGGGCGGGAAACTCCTCTACAACCTCGATATCGGTGGCGAGACCGGCACGGGCGAAAATGCCTTCGAACAGGTCGTGGCTGAGAAGCGTTGAATCCGGCACCCGGCCGGCGAGCGCGGACTCGAAAGCGTCGACATCGTAGATGCCCTTGCCGGTATAGGAGCCCTCGCCAAACAGGTCCTGATAGACGTCGGAGACTGCGCCGGCATAGGGATCGATCCCGCCCATGCTGGAAAAGATTCGCTGGAACAGGGAGCCCTCGCGACCGACGGGCAGCGAAGGCGTGACCCGCGGCTGCAGGACGGCATATCCCTCCACGACCCTGCCTTCCGCGGCATCGAACCGCGGTCGATTCAGCGGGTGCGCCAACTTGCCGATCAGCCGGCGTACCGTGTCGCGCGGCAATCTCGTGTCGGCGTCGAGCGTGATGACATACCGGACATCGGCAGGTACCGCGGGCGACCGCCCGCCCTGTGGCAGGAACGTGGTATCTTTCGCCCCACGCAGCAGGCGGTTCAGTTCATGAAGCTTGCCGCGCTTGCGCTCCCAACCGATCCATCGTCCTTCGCCCGCATTCCAGACCCGGCGCCGATGGAGCAGCAGAAAGCGTTCGCCGCCCGGCCCAGGACCGTGGCGACGGTTGAGTTCGGCGATGCCCTCCGCGGCGGCAGCCAGCAGCTCTTCATCGCCCTCCACGCGTTCGGTCGCGCCGTCCGGCCAGTCGGAAAGCAGCGCGAAATGAAGGTCTCCTGTGGGGCTTGCGAGGTGATGGATCTCCAGCCGCTCGACCTGCTCCTCGATCGCAGTGCGGGTCGTCAGCATGGTCGGCACCGCGATCATCGTGCGGAGATGAGACGGAACGCCATGGCGCAGTTCCAAAGCAGACAGCAGCGAAGCGCCGAAGTTCTGCGCCACGCTGCGGTTCACCAGCGTGACCGCCGCGTCGACTGCGGGGATCGCCCCCAATACGCAGAGCAGGCTCAGCCATCCGCCGCTGAGCCCGCTCGCGGCCGCGACGAACACCGGCAGCGCGAGCAATCCCGCTGCGGCCAGGCCGATGACGCTGAGATAACCGCCGATGCCGACAGTCCGGCTGAAGCGCCCGAGCCAGGCGCTCAATGGAGGCCTGTAGCCGATCGCAATCTCGAACGCGCGGCGTCCTCCTGCAAGGAGGAAGTACCCCGGATCCGACCGGCGATCCTTGTCCGCCTCACTCGCCGCCGCCATTCCCTCTTCCGCTGCGAGTACAACCCTGCGTGCGATCTCGATTTCGGAGTGGCTTGAACCGCGCGCCAGTTCCTCGATGGCGCCGCGATAGAGATTGCGGGTGGGGAAGTCCATATCTGAAAAGCCGTTGCCGACGGACAGCCTCGCATCGACGAGGCTGACGCGCTCGAACAGCTCGCTCCAGTCCACGTCGGAAATCAGGCGCATGCTCGTAATGATGTTGCGCACAGTGACGTTTGCCGCACCCTGTCTCTGATGTTCATCGCGCACTGCGGTGTCAACCGTCGCTCCCTGCGCCGCCAGACGATCGTCGAGCCATGTCAAGGCGGGAGTGACTCTCGGATCTTGATCGCGCAGTCTGTGCAGCAACTGGACCGCGAACGCATCCGGCAGGGGTGACAGGCCATATTCGGCAAGCGCGGTTGACACCGATTCAGCGGGGAGCTCAGAAGTGCCGAGCAGGCGATTGGCAAGGACATCCGCCTCCTGCCGCGCGGCCCGGCTGGACACGATCCGCTCCGCGAGCCGCCTCAGATTCTCGACCAGAACGATCCGCAATGTGATCGCAACCGCCCAGAGCTCGCCGATCGTCAGGGCTTGTGTCTGTTGATAGGCGTGTACGAAACGGCAAAGGGCTTCCGGATCGAAGCGGCTGTCGGTATGGGCAACAAATGCCCACGCCACTCCGAAAACCCGAGGATATCCCTCGAACGGCCCTTCGGCCAACTTCGGCAGTTGTCGATAGTATCCGGGCGGGAGATCGGATCGAACCTCACGGATCTGCTTCTCGACCAGATGGTAGTTGTCGACCAGCCATTCCGCCGCCGGAGTGATGGTGCGTCCTTCGTCAAGCGCCTTGGCATTGACGCGATAGGCGTTCAGCAGTACCGCGGCATTGTCGGCGAGGCGGTCTGATAGGCGATGGCCCTTGCTCGGCTTCGGGATCACCGGCTGCGCGAGCGCGAGACTCCGGGCGTGCTCCTCGAGACGCTCCAGACTGAAGAGCTCTTCGCGAACCGGCTTCGGGCTGTCCCAAGGCGTCTGCGGCTCGCGCTCAAGAGCGCGGCGGATGAAGGGTATCAAAATGACCTTTCTGATCACTCATGTGCGTTGAGCCGATCGCCATATGATCGGCCTGCGGATTGCGCTTGCGCCGGCTGGGGGCTCTTTCCGGACCATCCTAGCACTTCTTCCGGTGTCGCGCGTCTCCGAAGGAGCGGCGCAACGCCGCGCTTCTTGGTCGACTATGTCGTCCTGCTGAGGCGTTGATTCCTCAGCGGTCCTCGATGATGCGCAGGTAAGCGGCGCTCACCGCCAGCACGATCCGCCCGAACAGGATGCGGCGCGCGCCCTCCGGCGGGGAAGCGCCGGCGCGTCATCGGCGTCAATTTCGACCACATGCACATGGGCGACCGGCTGCGCGAGATGCATGAGCATCCGGATGCCGAGATTGGGCATCTGCGACCGCGATCCGGCGCGGATGCAGCGCGCGGTGGCGGCGCCGGATATTCCAGCGGACCGGGTCTTTGGCGATGTCGGCAAGTGCGTTGCGGCAACCCGCCCTGACCCGGTGATCCTGTGCCAGTTCGATAAACATCCACGAAGGGCAGCCACACAATCCAACAGACGCCCGACCTCTATCCGACTTCCGTCACCAGCCAGTCCACCAGCGCCTGAAGTCCGAACTTGCGGGCCTTGCTGCGCGGGTAGACCAGGCAGTAGGGATGCCCCAGCTCGATCGCGATGTCCGACAGCGCCACGAGCCGTCCGGCCGCGATGTCCCCACCCGCCATGACCTTCTGCCCCAGAACGACGCCCACGCCGTCGCGGGCGAGATCAAGCGCCAGTCCCGACATTCCGACCTGATGCCCTTTGGTGTCGTTCGGCCGACCGATGCCGGACTGCGCGAACCAGGTGTGCCAGGTCGGATGGGAGACGAAGCTCGGCCCCCAGCTGATGTGGATGAGATCGTCATCCGGCACGCCTTCCATCCCCCGCTCGCGGGCGTTCCGGTTGCGCTCCAGATAGAAGGGGCTGCACAGCGGCAGCACCTCGTCCTGGAACAGGCGGATGGTGCTCATCTCCGGATAGACGTTGGTGCCATAGCAGATGCGCAGGTCGATGTTGTGACGCGCGAAATCGACCGGGTCGGCTTCGACCCGCAGCTCGACACGCAGCGCCTTTTCCTTCAGCGCAAAGGCGGCGAGGCGCGGCTCCAGCCAGCGCTCGGCGACGGAGGTGATCACGCTGATGACGAGCCGCGACCTGGTGCCGCCGGCCATGACCTGCTCGGTCAGCGCGGAGATCGCCTGCAGCGCGTCGGACGCGCCGACGAAGATCGCCTGCCCCGCGTCCGTCAACGAGACGCGATTGTTGAAGCGCATGAACAGCTGCTTGCCGAGAAAATCCTCGAGGTTGCGGACCTGCTGGCTGACCGCCGCCGGCGAGACGCCAAGCTCCTCCGCCGCGGCGACGTAGCTCCCAGTCCTCGCGGCAGCCTCGAAGGCACGCAACGCATTCAGCGGCGGCAGCGAAAGCGGCATTGTCTCCAGGCTCACATTTTCTGAGCTAGGATAACATTTTCCCCCCTTGAGAAAAGGATTAGCTTGCTCAAGCATGTAGTCTGCGCTTTCGCTGGGCAGTCTAGATCCGGGAGTTGCCATGAACACCGAGCGGCGCGGCCGCCGACCATCCGCTGCCGGCCAGTCGATCAGCCAGCTGCCCTGGTCCCAGCCGCGGCTCACGCTGGAGCCGGCGCGCATCCTGTCCGACGATCAAATCGAGGCAATCCACCGCCAGTCGCTGCAGGCGCTGGAGGAGATCGGGATGGACATGCTCCTTCCCGAAGCGCGCGAGATCCTGGCGCGCGCCGGCGCTTGCGTGGACGGCGAGCGCGTGCGGATCGGCCGCGAGATCATCGAGCATGCCTTGACCACCCCGCCGGCGGAATTCACGATTCACGCACGCAATCCCGCCCACGATGTCCGGCTGGGCGGGCGATGGATCGCCTTCGCTCCGGTGGGCGGCCCACCGAATTGCTCTGACCTGGACCGCGGCCGCCGGCCCGGGACACTGGAGGACAATGGCAACTTTCTGAAGCTGTGCCAGTTCTTCAACTGCATCCATACCTCGGGCGACGGCTCGGTCGACGCGCTCGACGTCCATGCCTCGGTCCGCCATCTGCACATTATGCGCAACAAGGTGCGCTATTCGGACAAGATGCCGTTCGTGTACTCGACCGGCAGGGCACGCCTGCTGGACAGTCTCGAGATCACGCGGCTGGCGCGCGGCGTTTCCATGGAGCAGTTCCTGCGCGAGCCGTCCGCCTACACGGTCATCAACACCAACTCGCCTTTCAAGCTCGATGGCCCGATGGCCATGGGCATCATCGAGATGGCGCGCCGCAATCAGGTCTGCGTGGTGACGCCCTTCACCCTGGCCGGGGCCATGGCGCCTGTGACACTCGCCGGCGCTTTGGTGGAGCAGAATGCCGAGGCGCTGGCCTGCCTGGCGCTCTCGCAATTGTCCCGGGCGGGCGCGCCCTTCGTGTATGGCGCGTTCACCTCGAACGTCGATATGAAGTCGGGCGCGCCCGCCTTCGGAACACCCGAATACATGAAGGCCTGCATCGCCGGCGGGCAGCTGGCGCGGCGCTACCGCCTGCCCTACCGTACCTCGAGCACCAATGCCGCCAACAGCGTCGATGCGCAGGCCGCCTATGAAACCGTGTTCTCGCTATGGGGCGCGATCATGGGCGGCGGCAACCTCGTCATTCATGCCGCCGGGTGGCTGGAAGGCGGGCTGACCGCCAGCTACGAGAAGTTCGCGCTGGATGTCGACCTGCTGCAGATGGTCGAGGAGTTCCTGAAGCCGCTGCTGGTGGATGATGGCGCGATGGCGCTGGACGCCATGCTGGAGGTCGGCCCCGGCGGTCATTTCTTCGGCGCGAAGCACACGCTGGAACGCTATGCGACCGCCTTCTATCAGCCGATGATCTCGGACTGGCGCAACTTCAACCAGTGGCAGGCCGCCGGCTCTCCCCAGGCCGCGCAGAAGGCCAACGCGCTCTGGAAGCGGGCGCTGGCGGAGTATCGCGAACCCCACCTCGACCCCGCCATCGCCGAGGAGATCGACGCCTTCGTCGCCCGCCGTGTTGCGGAGGGCGGCGAGGTCACGGATTTCTAGAGCACGATCCGGTCCAACGTGATCGAATCGTGCTCCAGATTCGCTGTGCGGGTCGCATTTTCTGCGCCGAACCGGTGTCCACTTCGGCGGAAAATGCTCCGGCGTCCGGCGTTCAAGCGAAGCTCTTCAGCCTCTCGTACAGCACGCGCTCGATCGGCAGGCCTTCCTTCGCGAGGCGCTTCTGGTTCGCCGCGCGCCGCGCGTTGGGCAGGCGCGCGCCGTCCTGGCTGGTGATGGACTTCGCGAGCGCCGCGATCTGCCTGGCGAATGCTCCGCCGGAGAACACCTTGGGCTCCAGAGCGATGAAGAACTGGCCGCAGCCGATCGGCTTGCCGTCATTGTCCACGAAGGACCCCATTTCCGGCCCGCGGCAGGCGCCCGCAAGCGCCGCGCACATCACCTCGACGATGAGCCCGATGCCGAATCCCTTGTAGCCGCCGGCCGGCGCCATCGAGCCGGCGAGGCCGCGCGCCGGATCGGTCGTCGGCTTGCCGTCGACGTCGAACGCCCATCCCAACGGGATCGACCTCCCTTCCTCCGCGGCCACTTTCACCGCGGTCCTGGCAACCACGGAGGCGGACTGGTCGATCAGGAATCCGATCTTGCCGGCCTTTCCCGGCACCGCGAAGGACAGCGGGTTGGTCCCGATCACCGGCTTGCGCCCGCCGACCGGCGCGATCGACGGGGTCGAATTGGTGAAGCCGAAGGCGACGAGGCCGTGCCTGGCGAGATAGCCCGTGTGGTAGCCGAGCGTCGCGGCGTTGTAGGAATTGTGCACCGCCATGCCGGCAATGCCGTTCTTCTTCGCCGCGGGCACCAGCCTGGCG
>DASSBF010000040.1:0-20276 GCA_035699005.1 Dongiaceae bacterium | reverse complement strand
TCTCGCGCATCGCCGCCAAGGCCGGGGTTTCGGCCGGCATCGTCCACCACTACTTCGAGGACAAGGGCGAGCTGCTGGAAGCGACGCTGCGCCAGCTTGGCGCCAATCTCAGCGCTTCGGTGGTCCGGCGCCTGCGCGCGGCGAAGAATGCCGCGCACCGCCTGATGGCGGTGGTCGACGGCAATCTCGGCCCGGAGCTGTTCACGCCGGAGGCCGTGTCGGCCTGGCTCGCCTTCTGGTCCCAGGTGCCGACCCATCCGCAACTCGCCCGCATCCAGACCATCATCATCCGCCGCCTGCACAGCAACCTGGTGCACGCCTTGCGCCCATTCCTGCGAGAGCCGGAGGTGCAGCATGTGGCACAGGACCTCGCCTGCCTGATCGACGGCATCTGGCTGCGGGCCGCGCTCACGCCGCAGCGGCCGAACGGCGCCGATGCGCGCCGCGCCGCCATCGAGTTCATCACAAGCCGCGTCCGCATCAAGATCGGGGAAACGCCGTGGGCGAGTTGAGAAGCGGTGATCGATCGAGCATGAGCACCACTCCGTCATGGTCGCACTTGGTGCGACCATCCACGAGTTTTTCTCAACAAGGCCGAGTGGCGCCAGGCAAACTCATGGATGGTCGTGCCAAGCACAACCATGACGAAAAATGGAATGGATGAACGCAAGGCTATGAGATTCGACGGTGTCTATGACTATCTGATCGTTGGCGGAGGTTCCGCCGGGTGCGTGCTGGCCTATCGCCTGAGCGAGGATCCGGCGAACAAGGTGTGCCTGCTGGAGGCGGGTCCGCGCGATGCCTGGTGGAACTGGAAAATCCACATGCCGGCCGCGCTGATGTACAACCTGATGGACGAGAGGTACAACTGGTACTATCACACCGAGCCGCAGCCCTACATGAACGACCGCGTCATGTACTGGCCGCGCGGTCGGGTGCTGGGCGGCTCATCCTCGCTCAACGCCATGGTCTATATCCGCGGCCACGCGCTGGACTACGACCGCTGGGCCTTCAAGGAGAATTGCGAGGGCTGGTCGTACCAGGAGATCCTGCCGTACTTCCGGCGCGCAGAGCATCGTGAATCCGGTGGCGATGCCTATCACGGCGACAATGGCCCGCTTTGGGTCCATACCGGCGACCAGCAGAACCCGCTGTTCGAGGCCTTCATCCAGGCCGCGCAACAGGCCGGCTACGCCTACACCGAAGACATGAATGGCTACCGCCAGGAAGGCTTCGGCAAGATGGACATGACGATCCACAACGGCCGCCGCTGGTCAGCCTCCACCGCCTTCCTGCGTCCCGCGGAAAAGCGGCCCAACGTGCGGGTGGAAACCAGTGCTCTGGCGCTGCGCGTCCTGTTCGAGGGCAGCCGCGCGATCGGCATCGAATTCGCGCAGAACGGTCGCATCGTGCGCTACCGGGCCGAGCGCGAGGTCATCCTCTCCGGAGGCGCGATCAATTCCCCGCAGTTGCTGATGCTGTCCGGCGTCGGGCCGGCCGACCATCTCAAGGAGGTCGGGGTCGAGGTGACGCACCACCTGCCGGGCGTCGGGGAGAATCTCCAGGAGCACCTGGAAATGTACATCCAGCAGCACTGCACCAGGCCGATCACGCTCTATACCTACACCAGGCCGCACCGCATGGCCCTGAGCGGCGTACAGTGGTTCCTGACCCACAAGGGTGTCTGCACCTCGGCCCACCTGGAGGCCGGCGGCTTCATCCGCTCGCAAGCGGGGGTCGAACATCCGAACCTGCAGGTCCATTTCCTGCCCTCGACGGTCAACGACCATGGGCGCAAGAACGGCACCAGCCATGCCTACCAGGTCCATATCGGCAACATGCGGCAGGAGGCGCGCGGCTGGATCAAGCTGAAGAGCGCCAGCCCCAAGGTCCACCCGCGCATCCAGCCCTTCTACCTGGCGGCGGAGGCCGACCGGCGCGAGTTCCGCGATGCCGTCAAGCTGACCCGGGAAATCTTCGCCCAGAAGGCGTTCGACCCCTATCGCGGGCCGGAGATCGCGCCCGGCGCCGGCGTCAAGACCGACGCGGAGATCGACGCCTTCGTGCGCGAGCGGGGCGACAGCGCCTATCACCCGAGCTGCACCTGCAAGATGGGCACCGACAAGATGGCGGTGGTCGACCCGCAGGCGCGGGTCCGCGGACTTCAGGGGCTGCGGGTGGTGGACGCCTCGATCATGCCCTCGATCGTCAGCGGCAACCTCAACGCGCCGACCATCATGATGGCGGAGAAATGCTCCGACATGATCCTGGGGAAGCCGGCCCTGCCGACCTCCAACGCGCCCGTCTTCGTCCACCCGAACTGGCGGACGGCGCAGCGCTGACGGACGGCAGGCGCCTAGTTCGACGCCTGGAGCTGCGTCTGGAGCTGATCGGGCGTGGTGGTGGCCCAGCTGTGATGCCGCGGCCCGACATCGAGCAGGGTCACCGCGATCAAGACGGCAAGGCTGACGACGACCCACAGCCAGTGCGGCTGCGCGGCGCTTCTGCGGTTGCGGGCGAAAATGGGTTTCCGGCGCGTATTCATGCGAACCTCAGAACCAAAGAGTTACTCCTCCGCGCCCGGCATGCCCGTCGAGCGCGACCGATTGCAGGTGTCCGAACTCGGTCTTGCGGAAATAGCTGCGCGTCCCCGAACGCTATCGTCGAACCGCCGGGCCTCATCGGCCTGCGCGCCCATCCCGCGACGATGCGTACACCCAACAAGCGCCGAACCCGTGCGCACAAGTCTAGCGCGATGCGCGCGATTCGGTGACATGGAATCGGACCAATCGCGCCGCGCGCGATGCTTTTCTCACGGCCTTGCCACGCGTCGTACATCGCGCCTGCCGCAGCCCGGGTCACAGCGCGCCACGGCGCGCGACCCGCCGCTCCTGCTTGCGCGACGATGCGCGCTTCGACTGTGCAGGTCCGTGCCTGCGGCGGCGATGGTGACCGCACAGCCCGATCCGGACGATGATCGGCAGCTTGCTGTGATCGGGGCTGTGGATGGCGCGGGACACGGGGGCTTCGGCTGTCAACGTGTGCAACGGTATGCACAGATTGGCATTGCTCGATTAACAATCGCTTAGCGAGCGGCGCCGGTCTTATCATTTTAGACCGCAAAAGCGGGAAAATTTCGCGTCTTCCTTACCATCGCGGGGTGGGCACGGGTCAGCGGTCCCCGGGATCCTCGTCCTCGTAGTAGAACTCGGGCAGCGGATCGGCGCGCGGGTCGAGGGCGCCGGCGATCGCCGAGGTCGACGGCACCGGCACGAATTTCGACTGCTCTTCCGCGGGCTTGGCGGCCCGGCGGCTCATGCGCCAGCGGGTATAGACCGCCAGGATGACGGCGATGCTGGCGATGAATACGAACAGCCCCGACGGCCCGGCCGGTCCCATGACCGAGGAGGCGACCAGCGGTCCGGCGGTGGCCCCGACCGCCCAGGCCAGCAGCATCCCGCTGTTGGCGGCCACCATCCGGCTGCGGTCGATATAGTCGAAGGCGTGGGCTACCGCCGTGGGGTAGATGGTGGCCAGGAACCCGCCGAGCAGCAGGTTGGCGGTCGCCAGCAGGATGAAGCTGCCTTTGGCCATGCTGAAGGCGCCCAGCAGGACGGCAGCCCCGACGGTCGCCATCAGCACGCCGAACAGGACCGTCCTTCGATCGAATTTGTCGCTCATCCGGCCGATCGGCCATTGCAGCAGGAAGCCGCCGATGATCGGGGCGCCCATGAAGATCGAATTCTCGAACACCGTGAGGCCGATCTCCGTCCCGTAGACCGCTCCCAGGGCATAGAGCGAGCCGCTCATCAACCCCGCCCCCGCCGTCGCCACGGTGCCGAGCGGGGAGGCGCGATAGAGCCCGGCCAGGCTCATGGTCTTGATATTGCCGAGCTCCGGCCCAGCCACCCGGGTCAGCACCACCGGGACCAGCGAAAGGGAGGTCAGCAAAGCGCCCAGGGTGAACAGCTCGAGCCCGGCCTGCTGGTCGAGATTGACCGCCAGCTGCCCGACGCCGGACGAGATATAGATGGTGAGGGTATACATCGACAGCACGCGGCCGCGCAGCTCGTTGGAGCTGCGGACGTTGAGCCAGCTTTCGATCACCGCATAGAGGCCGGCCATGCAGAAGCCGACGATGGCGCGCATCAGGCCCCAGAGCGGGACGTTGAAGACGAGCGCATGGACCATGATGGCCGCGGTCAGGATGGCGGCGAAGGCGGCGAAGGCGCGGATATGGCCCACCCGCCCGATGATGCGCTGCCCCATAAGGCCGCCGCCGACGAAGCCGGCATAGTACGCCGACATGACATAGCCCGCGATCTGCGGCGCCACGCCCTCGATGCCCATGCGGATCGGCAGCAGCAGCCCGATCAGGCCGACCCCGAACGCCATCAGCCCGGCGCCGAGCAGCAGCGAAAAGACGGAGCGCAGCGCGTTGATCAAGCTAGAGTCCCCTTCCCCCCTTGTGGGGGAAGGATGCGAAGCCTTAGCGAACGAAGTGAGCTTAGGCGAAGCTGGATGGGGGGTGGCGCGGCTGCCGCCGCGCGCGCTCGTAAGAGCGCCAATCGTCGAAGGCGCAGCGCTGCATCACCCCCCATCCCAACCTTCCCCCACAAGGGGGGAAGGGGAAATTCAGCAAAAGCGAAGACTGCGGGCAGGTCGAGCGACGGCCGCTTCGGATTGACGGGGTGGCGCATGGGGCTAGGCTTGGAAGATGCGTGAGTCGCGGGCGGAGATTGCAGAACGGCCGGTCCACACGCAATAGAAAGTTTTCTCATGGCGACATTCGCTTTGCATCCGCAGCTCGCCGCCGATGGGCTGTTCCTGGTCGATTGGCCGCTCTGCCGGGTGCTGCGGATGAACGACGCCGCCTATCCGTGGCTGATCCTGGTGCCGCGCCTGACGGATGCGCGGGAGATCGTGGATCTGTCCGCCGCCGACCGGGTACGATTGATGGATGAGATCGCCTGGGCCAGCCAGGCGCTGAAGGATCTCCAGCATCCGCACAAGATCAATGTCGGCGCGCTCGGCAACGTGGTGCCGCAGCTGCACGTCCATGTGCTCGGCCGCTTCAAGGACGATCCGGCCTGGCCGAAGCCGGTCTGGGGGCTCGCCGCGCCGATCCGGTTCGAGCCCGCCGACGCGGCGCGCGAGGCCGCGACCTGGCGCGAAGCGCTCTCGCCCTACGGGGCGTAGCTGCGCCCGAACGGATGGCCGGTCAGCAGCGAGATCAGATGAGCTGCCATCACCAGCAGCACCGCGACCGCGACGAACTGGACCCCGAGCCACGGCACCACCGGCAGCCAGCGCCGCTCGAACGGCCGGCGCATCTGCCAATTGGCGAGGGCGGCAAAAGCGAAGGCGATGACCAATGCGGCAATGGTCGCGCCCAGCTCGGGCACCGCTACACCACCGAGACGACGCGCGCGACCACTTCGGCCGCGGCCGGCGCGACCGCGCGCAGGAAGCGCGGGAAATCGAGATGGCTGTCGGCGCCGGCAAGATCGCTCAGGGAACGGATGACGATGCAGGGAATGCCGATCAGCTCGGTCGCCTGCGCGACCGCCGCCCCTTCCATCTCCACCGCCAGCGCGGCGTAGTCGCGGCGCAGGCGTTCGCGCACCCGCTCGCTGTTGATGAACTGGTCGCCGCTGACGATCGGGCCGAAGGCGATGCGCGGCGGGCGCGAAGGCGCGATCCCGAGATCCGGCGGCAAGGGCGGCAGCGTCATGTCCCTGACCGCACCGGCGATGCGCATCAGCAGCTCGGGCGGCAGGTCGAACGCGATCCGGTCGCGGGCTTCGCCGATCGGCGGCACGCCCGGCCGGAAGTTGCGGATGCCCGCGTTCGTCAGGTGCCCGTAATCGTGCTGGATCAGCCGGTCGGCGATCACCACGTCGCCGATGGCAAGCGCGGGGTCGATGCCGCCCGCGACGCCGCACACCACGATGGCCCGGCAATCGAGGGTTTTTGCGATCAAGGTCGCGATCGCCGCCGACGCGACCTTGCCGACGCCGCTTTCCGCCAGCGCGACGCTGTGGCCTTCCAGCCTTCCGGTAGCGACCTGCAGCATTCCGACGGTCTGCGTGCCGACATCCGTGAGGCGGCGGAACAGCGCGTCGCGCTCCTCGACCAGGGGCGAGAGCAGGGCGATCGGCCGGTCGGGAATGGGGCTCATGCGCGGGCTGGCGGATAGCGTGGCGGGTTCGGCGTGAACCGTCACTCTACCCGAAGCCGCGCATCATGCACCAGTGCGCCAGGCTCGCCGTGCGGGCCGCACATTCTGCACCGAACCGGCGTCCACTTCGGCGAAAAATGCTCTACCGAGTGAGCATGTGATCCAGCACGTAGAGGACGCGCCCGTCCGGCAGCGTCCGCACGTCCAGCGCCTCGGAATCGCCGACCATCAGCTCCTCGCCGGTGGCATCGATGGTGAGAGGCCGGCCGTCGAGCGTCGTCACCGAGATCCGCTTGCCCGCGACCTGCTGCGGCGTGACGCGGGAATCGGTGGCGCCGCGCGCCAGGAAGGCGCGACGCAGCTCGCTCCTGCCCGGCGCGAGCAGCTCCTTCACCTCGTCCGTCGGGATCGAGTCGAAGGCCGCGTCCGCCGGCACGAACAGGGTCTGTGGCGACTTGCCGAACGCCTCGAGCCCGCCCAGCTCCATCATGCGGGTCCAGGTCCGGATCCCGTCGGTCGAGATGTCCGCCACGCGCGTCACCTGCGGCGGCGTGCCGGTATCGAGCGTCATGGCCTTCGAGTGATCCTCGATGGCAATATCGGTGCCCACGATCAATACAGCGAGTGCCGAAATCAATAATGACATGCGCATTGGTCCCTCCTCCGCGCGACGAGTTCCGATATGGTGACCGATACGCGACAAGCAATATTCCGATCGTCACGCGGACGTGTTCTGTGTGATCCGGGTCACAGGAACCCGCGCCATGCCGTGCGAATTGACAGTTGTTTGATGCGGCAATGAGAGCAGGCGTGACATTCCAGGCCGCCGACAATCCCCCTCGCGCCCGTATGGTTTCGATGCCATCCGCGAGTCGCCGACAACGATGATGGCGCGGATCGAGGCGCAGGCTTGGTGGCGCAGGGGAAATCCGATACCGAGGCGCATACGCGCGGCAGTGGGCGCTGGAGCTTGGCATGCTCCCCGATCGCCTGATCCACAAACCCCGGAAAGCCGGCAGCGCGCAACTCGCCGTTTCAGGGATCGGGCTGGGTGAAACCTGCCCGCTGCCGATGGAAGATCACGATCGCGCGAGAAAGCGGGCGCGGGCGGCGTACTGGCGTGCCGGCTCCGCCCGCGCGTCCGGCATCTCCTAGGCGGCGCGCACCATCTCGAGGAAATGCGCGACTTCGTCGCGCAGCCGCGCGCCGTTCTTGGCAAGCTCCGACGCGGCGCCAAGGACCTGGGTCGCGCCGGCGCTGGTCTGCTGCGAGGCCTGGGTGACACCGGAGATGTTGGCGGAGACTTCCGCCGTCGCGCTGGATGCTTCCTGGACGTTGCGCGAAATCTCCTGGGTCGCCGCGCCCTGCTCTTCCACCGCTCCGGCGATCGCGGTCGAGATTTCGTTCACGCGATGGATGGTCTGCGTGATGCCGCCGATCGCCGCGACCGAGACTTCGGTCGCTTCCTGGATGGTGCGGACCTGGCCTGAGATGTCCTCGGTCGCCCGCGCGGTCTGGGTCGCGAGGTTCTTCACCTCCGATGCCACCACGGCGAAGCCCTTGCCCGCCTCGCCCGCGCGCGCCGCCTCGATCGTGGCGTTCAGCGCCAGCAGGTTGGTCTGCCCCGCGATCTCGTTGATCAGCGTCACGACCGCGCCGATCTTCTCGGCCGCTTCGGCGAGCATCCTGACCTTCGCGTTGCTGTCGTTGGCCTGCTCGACCGCGCCCGACACCATGCGCGTCGATTCGGTAACCTGGCCGCTGATTTCGCGGATCGAGGCGGACAGCTCCTCCGTCGCCGACGCCACGGTCTGCACGTTCTGCGTGGTCTCCTCGGACGCGGCGGCGACAGCCGTCGCCTGGCGCGAGGTTTCTTCCGCGGTCGCACTCAGCAGCTGTGCCGTCGCCTCGAGCTCGGTTGCGGCGGAGGTCACTCCGTCCACCACGGTGCCGACGGTGGCTTCGAACCGGCCCGCCAGTTCGAGCATGGCTTGGCGCCGCTCGGCCTCCGTGCGCTTCTTGGTCTCTTCCTGCTCGGTCCGCAGCCTGTCGGCCTCGATCATGCTGTCCCGGAAAACGAGCACGGCGCGCGCCATGTCGCCGACTTCGTCCTTCTGCACGGTGTTTGGCACGGCCACGGTCTTGTTGCCGCCGGTCAACTGCTGCATGACCGCGCACAACGCCGCGACCGGCCGCGAGATCGCGATCCCGATCATCCACGACAGTGCCACGCCCAGCGCCAGCCCGATCAGGCTGAGGATGCCGATCGCGATCTCCATGAAGCCGATGGCGCTCCCGGTCTCGGCGGAAATCTCGGATTCCTGCTTCTCCGCATTCTCGGCAAGGTCGGTGGAGGCCTGGAGGATCTCGGCGCCGTCGCCGTCGATCTGCTCCTTGACCGCCTTCTCCAGGTCGGCGTCGACCGCCTCGCTGGTCTTGAATGCGTCCTGGTACTGCGCCATCAGCGTTTTGGATTCCTCGATCTCCGCGGCCAGCGCGGAACCGGGGGCCAGCTTCTCGAGCTGCTCCGTCGCATCGGCCAGGGCGCGGAACGAGGCCTGGATGGTCTGATCGTCGGTCTGCTCGTGCCGGTCCAGCAGGAGGTTGGCATAGAGCCTGACCTTGAGCGCCTCGGACAACGCCCTGGCCGCAAGCATGCCCGCATTGCTGTCGCCGGATTCAATCGTCTTCTTGACGACGTCCTCGAAGCCGCTGGTCAGCTTGGGCCCCAGAGTGTCGAGCGTGTCGCGCGCGATCTTGGTGCGCTTGGCTTCGAGCGTCGCGACCTCTTCCAGCCCGGCCACGAAGTCCGTCATCTGCCGCGAGACCGATTGCAGTTCGGCCTTCTCCGCATCCTGGTCCAGGGCCGACGCAGCCGCGGTGATCTCGGTCTGGATCTGGGCCTCCATGGTCCGGGCGTTTTCCATCCCCTTCGGATTGGCGGTCTGGGTGAAGGTCTCCACCTCGCGCATCATCTGCGTGACATCGCGCTCGATCGACAGCGCGTCGATGGTCAGGCCCGCCTGCTCGGAGTAGGCGCCGAAATGGCCGCTGGTGTTCGAGGATCCGAAGTACGCAACCACGCCGACGATCGCCAGGATCGCGAGGACCAGCGCGAAGCCGGTCATGATCTTGGTCCTGATCCTGATGTTCCTGAACCACCCGGATTTCGCTGCTCCCGCGGTTGCGCTGATACCGTCGCTCATGGTCACTTCCAATCGTTGATCCAATATGTCGCAGTACGACAAGGCCAATTGCGAAGGACTACCTCCCATTGGGTAAACGATGCGTAAATTCAGCCTAGGCCAGAGGATGTGGTCTGCCGGCGATCACGGGTCCGCGGGTTCGAGTCCGTGACCGTCGATCGTCGGTCGGCTTCCGTGACGCTAAAGAAGAATTGGCCGCTGCAATCCGGATCGCGGCACTTGGCACCTGACAGGCTTGCATTCGCGCGCGCTTGATGCGGAATGCCGAGGCGGCGCGCCGGCGAGCCACAGCGACTCTTTGACGCACAAGGCGATTCCCTTGCGTTCCCGGCCGATCGCCATTGCGGTGCCCAAGCGGCCGGGACCGCGCCAAAGATTGCGCCACGACAAGAGGCGGCGGCGGAACGGCATGTCGTAATGCGCGGCGGATCAGAGCGCGTGCGCGGCGACGCTTTCGCTGACCAGCGGCGCGGCCCCGCGCCGGGTATTCGCGTTGGCCGGATGGCGCAGCTCCAGCACCGTGGTCCGCCCATCGGACGCCGGCTGGTACCAGGCGCTGAATTCCTTGAGCGCGGCCAGGTAGCCCTCGGTCGGCTTCCCGTCCGGCAGCTCCACCGCATCGATGCCGCAGCGGGTCATGTAGAAATACTGGTCGCGCAGGATGTTGCCGAACGCCCGCAGCTCGCCCTGATAGCCGAGCTTGTCGCGCAGGATGCGGGCCTGCGAGAAGGCGCGGCCGTCGGTGAATTTCGGGAACTCGAGCTCGATCAGCGGCAGCCGATGCGCATCGGCCGCCAAGGCGAGCGCCGTCTCGTCGTTCTTCAGCCGCACGCCGGTCGGCGCGGCGCGGGACCGCAGCGCCTCGCCCTCCGCCTGCCAGCGATTCAGGCTGACGGTGACCGCGCCATCGTCCGGGACCGCGGCATCGTCGGCGACGAAGCGCCAGTCATTCGGCTGCAGGGCGCCGTGCCGTAGCAGGGCCATAGAGGGCCTCCTTGAAGGGATCCATGCCGACGCGGCGGTAGTAGTCGACGAACCGTTCGCCGCGTCCGGCGCGATTGGCGAGATAGGTCTGGATGATGGTGTCGATCGCCGGCACGATCTCGTCCTCGGAGAACGACGCGCCCACGATCTTGCCGAGGGCGGCATCGTCCTTGGACGACCCGCCGAGCGTCACCTGGTAGAATTCCTGCCCGTGCTTGTCGACGCCCAGGATGCCGATGTGGCCGACATGGTGGTGCCCGCAGGCGTTAATGCAGCCGGAGATGTTGAGGCGCAGCTCGCCGATCTCGTCCAGCTTGCGCGGGTCGCTGAAATGGCGCGACAGGCGCTGCGCCACCGGGATCGAGCGCGCGTTCGCGAGCGTGCAGTAATCGAGACCGGGGCACGAGATGATGTCGCTGATGAAGCCGAGGTTCGGGGTCGCCAGCTTCGCGGCCTTGAGCTGCTGCCACAGCGCGTAGAGGTCGCGCTTGCGGACATGCGGCAGCACCATGTTCTGGTGATGCGTCACGCGGATTTCGTTCAGGCTGAACCGGTCCGCGAGATCGGCCAGCAGGTCCATCTGGTCGGCGGACACGTCGCCCGGCGTGCCGCCTTCCGGCTTCAACGAGACATTCACGATGGCGTAACCGGCAATCCGGTGCTTGACGACGTTGGCGCGCGCCCACCGGGCGAAGTCCCGGTGCTCCAGCCTGGCGGCTTCGAACTCCGCGTCGATCTCCGCCAGCGTCTCGTAGGAAGGCGGTGCGAAGTAGCGGTGGATGCGCTCGACCTCCGCCTGCGGCAGGTGCAGCGGCCCGTCCTTGATCTTCTCCCACTCCTCCTCGACCATCGCGGCGAACTTCTCGCCGCCGGTCGCCTGGACCAGGATCTTGATGCGCGCCTTGTGGATGTTGTCGCGCCGGCCGAGCAGGTTGTAGGTCCGCAGGATCGCGTCGAGGTACGAGAGCAGATGCTCCTTGGGCAGGAACCTGCGGCACAGCACGGCGAGGATGGGGATGCGGCCCAGTCCGCCGCCCACCCACACCTCGAACCCGGTCTCGCCCGCTTCGTTCTGCACGATGCGCAGGCCGATGTCGTGCACCCGGATGGCCGCGCGGTCGTCGGCCGCGCCGGTGATCGCGATCTTGAACTTGCGCGGCAGGTAGGAGAACTCGGGATGGAACGTCGACCATTGCCGCACGATCTCCGCCCAGGGGCGCGGATCCTCGATCTCGTCTGCCGCGGCGCCGGCGAACTGGTCGGCGGTGACGTTGCGGATGCAGTTGCCGCTGGTCTGGATGGAATGCATCTCGACCTCGGCCAGGTGCTGGAGAATGTCCGGCACCTCGTTCAGCTGCGGCCAGTGGAACTGGATGTTCGTGCGCGTGGTGAAATGGCCGAAGCCGCGGTCGTAGCGCCGCGCGATATACGCCAGCTTGCGCAGCTTCTTCGAGGACAGCACGCCGTACGGGATGGCGATCCGCAGCATGTAGGCATGGAGCTGCAGATAGAGGCCGTTCTTGAGGCGCAGCGGCCGGAACTCGTCTTCGGTCAGCTCGCCCGCGAGGCGGCGCGCGACCTGGCCGCGGAATTGCTGAACCCGCTCCTGGACGATGGTGGCGTCGAATTCGTCGTAGCGATACATGCGATCAATCCGGAACGCGGCCGGTCCACGAGCCGACATCCGCCGCGCTGGTCGGCTGGTGGTCGGCGCGAATGCGCTCGCGCACACTGGTCGGCTTGGGACCCTCGTCCGTGACGGCGACCTCGAACAGGTAAGGCCCGACGACCTGTTGCGCCTTCACTGCCTGCTCGCCCGTGCCGAGCGCCCCGTCCGCGCTTTCCTTGTCGACCCACACCGCGCCGTCCACGAAATTCTCCGACCAGCCGTTGGCCGCGGTCAGGTATACGACCGCGCCATCCACCAGGCGGTTCGCGGTGACCATTTGCGGTGCTGCGGCCATTCCTTCCCTCACTCCGCCGCGGCTTTGAGTGCGGCGCGCGCACCCGCCTCGGCGGTGCGCGTAACCTCGCCGATCACCAGCAGCGCCGGACCGCTCACGCCATGGCGGCGGATGAGATCGGCGGCTTCGCCCAGTTCGCCCTTGATGACGCGCTGGTCCCAGCGCGTGCCGTTTTCCACGATCGCGACCGGCGTCTCGGCGGCGAGGCCGGCCTCGATCAGCCCGCCGGCGATCTCGCCCGCCGCGCTTACGCCCATATAGACCACGATGGTCTGGCGCGGACCGGCGAGTGCATGCCAATCGAGATGCACGAGCCCGTCCTTGGAATGGCCGCTGACAAACACGACGCTCGACGCATGGTCGCGATGGGTCAGCGGAAATCCGGCATAGGCCGCGCAGCCGGTCGCCGCCGTGATGCCCGGCACGATTTCGACCCGGAGGCCCGCAGCGACCAGCGCGTCCAGCTCCTCGCCACCGCGGCCGAACACGAACGGATCGCCGCCTTTGAGCCGCACGACGTGGCGTCCCGCCCGCGCTTCGGCGACCAGCAGCGCGTTGATCCCGGCCTGCGGCAGAGTGTGCTCGCCCTTGCTCTTGCCGGCGAAGATGCGGCGCGCGTCCCGGCGCGCATAGTCCAGCACCGCCGGATCGACCAGCCTGTCGTAGACGATAACGTCCGCCTCGCGCAGCGCCCGCACCGCGCGCAGGGTCAACAGCTCGGGATCGCCAGGTCCCGCGCCGACCAGCGTGACGCGCCCGGTCTCCGCCTTCGGCTCGCCGCGATTGACGGCGCGGATCAGGTCGCGCGATGCGCGCCTCTCTTCGCCGGCGAGGACTGCTGCCGCGATCGGCCCGCCCAGCACCTGGTCCCAGAAGCGGCGGCGCGATGCCGTGTCTGCGATCCGCGCCTGGATTGCCGCGCGGAACCGCTGCGCGAACTGCGCCAGCCGGCCAAGGCCCGGCGGCAATATGCCCTCGATCGTGCCGCGCACGCGCTGCGCCAGCACGGGCGACGCGCCCTCGGTGGAGATTGCGACCACGATCTCGCCGCGGTCGACAATCGCCGGCATGGTGAAATCGCTGAGTTCGGGACGGTCGACGATGTTGACGAGCCTGCCGGCGGCGCGCGCGAGCTCGGCAATCCGTCGGTCGCCGGCTTCGCTGCCGGCCGCGCCGAACACCAGTTCGGCTTCCGCGACGTGGGATGGCGCAACGGCGCTCCGAACCAGATCTGCACCCGAGAACGCAATGGCGCCGAGCAGATCGCTCGAAGGCTCTTCCGATAGCACGGTCGCGCGCGCACCGGCCGCGGCGAGCAACCGCAGCTTCGCCGCGGCGGCGTGACCATCGCCGATGACCAGCACCGAGCGGCCATGAAGCTTCAGGAAGAGCGGGAAGCTGCGCATCTAATCCACACTCTGAATTGCCTAAAAGCGCATTCCTGCGCCTTTTCCGACTAGGTAGGTCAGGCAAATCGTTAAGTCAATTCTATTTTACAGTGTGAATTAAGACATAGCATAGATGTGGCCAGCAGATCGCTGGCCGTTTGCGATGATGAATCAAAGATAAGATATTGATATTAAATATACACACAGCAATGAGCATGCGCTGCGCAGGCAAGTCTCGTAATCACACCTCTGTATGGTTATTTGCAATGGCTCCAGCAGATGCGGGGCACTGGCCCCCTCGCAGACCAAACCGCCGCGCCCTATACTGATGACAGGCAGCCCGGATTCGTGAATGAGCATTTCCCAACGCCTACAGCCGCACGACCATCGCCACTGCATCGACGATGCCCTCAGCAGAGCCGAGAGCGTCTGCTCCGAGCGCGGCGCGCGGATGACGCCGCTGCGCCGCCGGGTGCTGGAACTGGTGTGGGACAGCCACGCCCCGATCGGCGCCTATGCGATCATGGACCTGCTGCGTGCGGCGGATGACCGCGCCGCCGCGCCGCCCACGGTGTACCGTGCATTGGAATTCCTGCTGGACCAGGGGCTGGTTCACAAGATCGAGAGCCTCAACGCCTTCGTCGGCTGCGACCGGCCGGAGGAGCGTCACATCTCGCAGTTCCTGATCTGCACGTCCTGCAAGGCGGCGGTCGAGTTGAACGATCCGTCGATCCTGGAGGCGGTCGAGGCGCGCGCCGGGCAATCGGGCTTTTCCCTCAACCGCCTGACGATCGAGGCCCAGGGACTCTGCGCGACCTGCCGCGGCGACCGCGAGGCGGCCTGAGCACTCCTTCCATTTGGTTCCCTGCCTGTTGACGATTCTTCCGGGGATCATCCTCGCGCCCAGGTGTTGAACGTGAGGACCCTTATGGAAGGAACAGGATCATGAAGTCAGCGATATTGATGACCTCGGTTGCGGTGGCGGCGCTGGCCGCTCCGGCATGGGCCGGACCCGACCGCTTCGAGAATGGATGTACGGCCGGGGTCAACTCCGCTCCCTGCATCCAACAGCACCTCACCAACAACGGCGGCAAGCCGGGGCCGAGCAGCAACAATGGGGCTTTGAACGGCGGCGCAGCGATTGGCGGGCTCGGCGGCGCAGCGAATGCCGCAAGGACCGGCGAGTCCAACAACGATGAAACTCTTGGCAACGAGATCGGCGATACCGCCGATGACGCCGGCGACACCATCAGCCATACCACCAACGAGGCCGGCGACACCATCAGCCACACCGCAAACGAAGCCGGCGACGCCATCGGCGACACGGCCGACGAGGCGGGCGACGAGATCGGCCACGCCGCCAACGAAGCCGGCGATGCGATCGGCGATGCGTTCTAGGCAGGGGCGCGCAACCGAGAGAAAACCACCCAAAGAAACGAAGCGACGGCGGCAGCTTGGTCCGCAGGCTGCCGCCGTCCGCTGAGGGCTGTCTTCAGTCGCGCGCCTGGCGCGGCACCAGCTTGCGATACAGATGCCACGTCGCATGACACAGCACCGGCATGACGACGACCAGCCCGATGAACAGCGGGATGGCCCCGCCGATCAGCCCGACCACCACCACCAGCCCCCAGGCCGCGATCGGAAGGGGATTCGCCGCGGCGGCGCGGACGGAAGTCTGGATGGCGGTGCCGAGCCCCACATCGCGATCGAGCAGCAGCGGGAACGACACGAGGCTGATGACGAGCGCCAGTGCGGCGAACAGGAACCCGACCGCGCAGCCCAATCCGATCAGCCACCAGCCGGCCTGGGTCAGGAACAGATCCTGGATGAAGCGTCCGGCCGATTCGACCGGCTGCGGCCCACGGGTCGCATGATAGATGCCCCAGGCCGCGCCAAGCCAGATCAGGTACATCGCGGCCAGGATGATACCCAGCAGCAGGATCGCCCCGAGATTGCGCGAGCGCGCCACGCCGACCGCGTTGGCCCAACTGTGATCGTCGGCATGATGGCGCTCGAGGTTGAGTTCGCGCCGGCGGCTCATCTCGTAGAGGAAGATGCCGACGAACGGCCCCATGATGGCGGAGCCGGAGGCGAGCGGGAACAGCAGCGGGATCAGTTGATGCTGAAAGGCCGCCGCGACGATTACCAGCGAGGCGATCGGATAGACCAGAATCAGGAAGACGACGTCCGTCCGGTAGGCCATGAAATCGTCGAAGCCGCGGGCCAGCACGTCCTTCAAATCCGCGACCTCGATGCGGCTGACATGCAGCGGACGCGAGAACAGGTGCGTCGAGGTATGCTGGACGGAACGGCCGGCCTCTCCGACCCCGCCGGCCACTTCGCGCAGTTCGTCGACCACCCACTCGACGGGGTTCCGGATCGTCTGCTGGGCCATGATTCTTCCTCCGAACATTTCCAGTTCGAGAGGCCGCCGGCTCGCGAGGCCGCATCGTCATGGGCTCGTCGGCGCGGGCTGGCCGCGCGCGGCGCTTGCCCAAATCAGACAACGGTCGGGACCAAGCCGCGACCAGTCTTGGCAAGGAGTATACGACGAAGACTGGCCGGCGTCTGCCCCTTTGCGAAGGGCCCCGAGAATGCCGCGCGTTGTGGCTAGCGCAGCACGTCCGTGACGTAGCGCTCGAAATGCGCCAGGCCCGGCGTATCGGCGCCGACGATCTTGCCCTCGTCGTCCCAGCGGCGCAGCCGAATGGCGTCTCCGGCGAAGCGCTCCGCCGCGAAGCGGGTGCGCTCCTCCGCCGACATCAGGCCGCCCTGCAATTGCAGGCTCTGGATCGAAGCCGGCGACAGCAGACCGTGGTAGCCTTGCTCCGTGGTCGCGAGATAGCGTTTCGCGGCGACGTGCAGGCGCACCGGCTCGCTCACCGCCCGACCGAAATGCTGCGACAGGAAGGCCGAGCCGAGGCTCTCATGCTGCGTGTCGATGCCGTGATCGGCCACATCCTGGGGCAGTTCGTGGATCAGGTGCCCGATATCGTGCAGCAGGGTCGCGGCGATCAGTGCAGGCGGCGCACCGTCGCGCTCGGCACAGGCCGCGCATTGCAGCGCATGCTCCAATTGCGAGACGCCTTCGCCGTAGGTATCGCCGCCGCGGCGCGCAAAGGCGGCGCGGATCTCGGCGAGCGCGCTCACTCCGCCGCCTCCTGCGCGCTCGCGCCATGGCGGCGCAGCACCCGCATCCGGCTTTCCATCCCGTCCTTGTCCACGTAGCAGCCTTGGAGGTGCCGGCGGCCCAGATTGGGATCGAACGCCGTGCGGCCGTGCAGGGCGCGCTCGTTCTGCATCACCAGCAGGTCGCCGGGCGCGAGCCGGAAGATCAGCTCGCGCTCCGGCTGCTTCAGGATCTGCGCAAAGTTGCGATAGGCCTCGTACCAGGGATCGATCAGCTCGACCGGCACATCGATGCCGGCGAAGGACCGGTTGTTGAAATGGACCGCCGTCAGCCGCCCCTCGAAATCGACCGAGACCAGCGGGGTGCGGGTCTGCAGATCGGCATCCTTGTCGGCGAAGCGGAAGCTGGCCGGGACGCGCATCAGAAGATCGAACTGGTCCGGGGCCCAGGACCGCAACTGCTCCGCCGCGGCGAAACCGTCGACCAGAAGGGAGTCCCCGCCCGGCGCATCGGAAACCAGGCAATGCAGCAGCTGCACGCCCGGCGTCGGATCGCGGTAGGGATTGTCGCTGTGGACGCCGAGGCCCAGCGCCGTGTTGGCGAGGTTGTTGGGGTCCGGCATGGAAATGACATCGAACAACTTGCCGTAGTTGGTGGTGCGCACGAAGCCAAGCCGATCGCCGACCTCCGCCACCATGCCCGGCCGCGCCGGCACGTTGCGCAGCAAGCCAAAGCCGTGCGCGTGATAGGCCTCGAGCCAGGCCAGCTCCGCGGCGGGATCGCGCGCCACAGCCGGCCAGTCGCCTTCCGGCAATGCGGCCAGATCGGCGCCCCAGAACCTGATCGGCGCCGCGCGAGCCGACCTCAGATCATGCGCGGACAGGAATGCCGCGGGATAGGTCGAGAGATGCTCCTCGTCCTTCCACGCAACCCGCACACTGCCGTCCGATTGCATCGCGGCCCGCGCGACCAGCGGATGCTCCGGCAGGTCGCCGATCTCGAACAGGCGCTGACCGCTGGGGTGCCGGCACTGCGCGCACGGGCATTGGTCGCGCAGCCAGATCGCCGGCCAGAAGCTGGTCGTGCCGTCGCTCCAGGTGGCGGCAAGGCCGCCTTTCTCCGGTTCCGCCAGCAGGATCCGGCGCATCCAATTCAGCTCCAGGGCAGCGAATAGGTTTTGACGTTGGTGAAGGCCTTCATCGCCTCGATCACGCCTTCCTTGTAGCCGAGGCCGCTGTCCTTGATGCCGCCGAACGGCGACATCTCGATGCGATAGCCCGGCACCTCGCGCACATTGACCGTCCCGACCACCAGCTCCTTCACGAAGCGCTGGATGTAGTCGAACCGGTTGGTGCAGACGCCCGACGATAGCCCATAGACGGTCGAATTGGAAATCCGGATCGCGTCCGCGATGTCCTTGCAGCGGATGATGGGCGAGACCGGGCCGAAGGTCTCCCACTTCACCAGCCTGCAATCAAAAGGCACATGATCGACCACGGTCGGCGCGTAAAGCGCGCCCTTGCGCCGGTTGCCGTGCAGCAGCTTGGCCCCTGCGCGGACGGCATCGTTGGTCATGTCCTCGCAATAGCGCGCGGCCTCCTCGTCGATCACGGTCCCTATGTCGATGCCCGGGTCCATGGGATCGCCGAACTTCATCTTCTTCGTCTTCTCGACCAGCAGCTCGGCGAAGCGGTCCGCGACCGCCTCGTGCACGATCATGCGCTTGACCGCCGTGCAGCGCTGGCCGGAATTCTTGTACGAGCCGTAGACCGCGAGGTTGGTCGCCTCATCGAGGTCCGCGTCCTCCATCACGATCAGCGGGTCATTGCCGCCCAGCTCCAGCACCGCGCGGCGATAGCCCATGTGCTCGGCGATGTATTTGCCGATCCTGACCCCGCCGGTGAAGGTGATGAGGTCGACGTCCTGATCGGTGAGCAGGGTGTCCGCGATCTCGCGCGGGTCGCCGGTCACCACCTGGAACATCTCCATGGGCAGGCCGGCCTCGTAGAGGATGTCCGCCAGCAGCAGCGCGGTCAGCGGCGTCTTCTCCGACGGCTTCAGCACCATGCGGTTGTTGGTGGCGATCGACGGCGCCACCTTGTGCGCCACCTGGTTCAGCGGGTGGTTGAACGGCGTGATCGCGCTGATGACGCCCTGCAGCGGCTCGCGCTGGGTGAAGATCTTGCGCTTCTTGCCGTGCGGGGTGATGTCGCAGGAGAAGATCTCGCCGTCGTCCTTGATGACCGCGGTCGAGGACAGGAAGAACACGTCGTAGGCGCGGCCGACCTCGTAGATCGTGTCCTTGAGGCAGAGGCCGGATTCGGCGGTGATCAGCTCCGCGATCTCCTGCTTGCGCGCCACCAGCAGGTCGGCGGTCTTGCGCAGGATCTCCGAGCGGGCCGAGCGCGACAGCTCCGGCCTGAACGCCTTCGCCGCGCGGAACGCCTTCCCGATGTCCGCAACGCTCGCCTTCGGCACCGTGCCGCAGATCTCGTTGGTGTAGGGGTTATAGACGTCGATCTGGCGGTCGCTGGTCCCCGGACCCGCCGCGACGCGCATGTGTTCCTTGCGCACTTGAACGCCCATGGTCATTCCTCGATCTGTACGGCTATCGTGTTCGCTGATTCCAAACAAAAAGTCTCCTTCCCCCTTGTGGGGGAAGGTTGCGCAGGCTTGGTGAGCGAAGCGAACCTAGCCGGAGCTGGATGGGGGGTAACGCGCCGACAGGCGCGCACTCCTGGAAGTGACAGCTTTCAAGAAGCTCGCACTGCATCACCCCCCATCCCAACCTTCCCCCACAAGGGGGGAAGGGGTCCGGCGGAGTCCTTCGCTCGTGCCGTGTTGCTTGAGATTGCATGCCGCTAAACGGCCCTACTCAGCGGTGCCTGAGCGAGGGCATAGTTGAGCGCCAGGTCGAAGGCGCTGAAGTTGCGCAGGCGGTAGCCGGCCGGCAGCGCCTTGATCTTGCGGTTGAGGATGACCGGCACCTTCTGCTCCGTCATGCCGCCATGCGAGCGCAGCGGAACGGTGAGGCCGGAAAGGTCGTGCTTTTTGGCAGCGCTGCCGATCGCCGTGTTGCGCTCCGATACCACAATCACGTCGCCCAGGCGATCCTCCGGCAGTTCGAATTTCCTGCAGCCGGTGGCGCGATCGACCGCCAGTTCGACGCCCGGCAGCGCCGCGATGCGTTTGATGAGGTCCGCCTGGCGCACGTCGTCCGGCAAATATACCGTGGCGAACGATCCCAGCGCGCCGTGATGCACGACATAGGGGTCGGTGATGGGCAGGATCACCCGCGCCTTGCCGGCGCCGATCCAGCCGTCGAGCACGTCCTGGAGATAGATCACGTTCGGCGTGCCGTCGGACTTGTGCTTGTCGTTCATGCCATGATCGGCGGTCAGCACGATGGTCGCACCCATTGCA
>DASSBF010000039.1:0-38713 GCA_035699005.1 Dongiaceae bacterium | reverse complement strand
ATCAATGCGAGGATAGTAGATCTCGTTGAGGATGCCGTGGCTCAGCGTGAACCAGACCTGACTCTGCGGTTGCAGCGCCGTGCCGACGCCGCTTTTGGCGCTGGAGGTCCATCGCGCCTGGCTGCCCGGCCATCCCGGCGCCGGTTTGTCGAAAGTCATGTGCGTCCTCACGTTCGAATGGCGCCGCGGACGGTGGCCGGAAGAATCAAATCCTTGACTGCGCTCCGGTGACCGATCGCGGGGCCCGGAACTCGTTCACCGAGGAGTGCCGCCAAACCTCGAGATAAGATCGTGCCGACCGTTGCCAGCCGAAATCCCGCCGCATGGCGCGGCGCTGGCGCCGCTTCCAGGCGCCATTGTCACGATACCATGACGCGGCGCGCGGCAGACACCGCCCCAAGCCGTCAGCCGTCGCCTCGCCAAACGTGAAGCCCGAGCCGCCATGAGGCTTGGGCGCCCTCACGCCCGCATCCTCAATGTGTCAACGAGGCCGCCGACGGCGCGCGTGACGGGAAACGCACCATATCTCATGGCAATATATGGTCGTAGGTTCGCAGGGCTCGAAAGCGGGTTGGAGTGAGAGACGGATCGAAAGGCATAAAGCGGCAGCACCTCACTCCGGCGCTGTATTCCCGGCCTGTGATGCAGGCTTGTGTCACAAGGCGGCGCCCGTCAAGGCGTCCGGCGATGATTATTATGATATTTCAAGTAGTTGGCGGTTTCGTGGCTGGGGGACTAGGATTCGAACCTAGACTGGCGGAGTCAGAGTCCGCTGTCCTACCGTTAGACGATCCCCCAACTAAGCACCTGGAATCAGGACGCTTTTGGGTCTTGCAGCGGAGTGCGACGACGCTTGCAGCGTTCGCGTTCCGTTTTCGGTCGAGCAACGGCTGCTTGTAGTTCACGGTCGGTCGCGCGTCAACGGTCGACGGGCACCGAGAAAGCCCCCAACGCATGGCAGCGCCAGAGGGTTGCCGTCGTTGCTCCACGGCCCTGCCATGCCACGTCAGAGCAGGCCACCAAGGGGGTGATCGCCGTGCCCCATATACCGTCAGTGATCGTCCCGCTCCGGCCAGACGGGCGACTGACGGTATGATGAAGCGCTGTTCATCTGGCCGGGCGCGCCGTGTCGCCGGGAAGTGCGGCTGCGAGCCATTGACCGAGACGGTGCCGCACACAACCAAACTCACTGGTTTGGGACTTCATAGACCTTTCCGTGCCAGGGGGCCTGATCGATCTGGTCGAGAGCCATGACGTAGAGTTCCTTTTCGCCAGGGCCGAACGCGAAGTTCGGCATCGAGGGCGACGGTACCGAGAGCGTGCGCAGCAGCTTCGCATCGCCGTTCACGACGATGATCTTGCCCGGCTCCTTCAGCGACCGCGGGCTTTGTCCGATATACATCTCGCCCTTCGCATCGATCTTGATGCCGTCGGGCCAGATATGCGGCTTCTTCGGGAACAGGTCGTTGAGGTTCAGGAAGACGCGGCGGTTCTGCAGGGTGCCGTCATCCTTGATGTCGAAGGCGAGGATCCGATTGTCCTCGGTCTCGACGACGTAGAGGATCTTGCCGTCGTTGGAGACGACCAGGCCGTTGGCGTTGTGCAGGTCGTCGGCGACCAGCGTTATCGTGCCGTCGCCGGCGATGTAGTAGGTCGATGCGTCGATCAGCGGCCCGCCCTTGCCCGAGCCGGTGAAATAGATGCCGCCCTTCTTGTCCGGCGCGAAGTCGTTGGGCCCGACAAACGGATGGCCGTCCTTGTCCTTCGTATAGGGATCGAGGGTCTTTCCATCGGCCGAAATCCGGCCGATGGAGTTCGAGTCATAGCAGGTGACGACGAACTCGCCGGATGCCGTGGGCACGATCGCGGAGGGGCCGCAGCCGTCCTGCTTCCAGAACAGCTCGTTCTTCTTGCCGTCCCACGTCATCACCGTGTTGCGGCCATACTCGACATAGAAGAGCTTGTCCTTGTACCAGATCGGCCCCTCGGGGAACCATGCGTCCTTGTTCAGGACCTTTACGTTCGCTGCCTGGGCGGATGCGGCGAACCCGACCGCCATCAGCAGTGTGAGCAGTGTCTTCTTCATATGTGTCTCCCTGGCTTTGCCCGCTTGCCTTGATGCGGGCTTGCGGAAGGTCAGCTCCGCGACCGGTTCCGAGGCGAGAATATCCGAACGATGCCCGCTCGATTGTCGCCAATGGGACCTGTTTGGGAGAGGGCCGATAGCCGAGGATCGAGGGCGGCCGCCGAAGCGCGCAACCGGCCGTCACATGCAGCACATCGGATGCGACGAGACCGGTTTCTTTTGGCGGATTTCTGTGGTTTTCTGGCCGCAACAGGGACATCGCTGGGACGTGGGCGCCGGCCAACGGCGCAATTGTTCCTAGCAGGCACAATCGGGCGCCGGTCAGGATGACGAGCAATCGCCACGCAGCAATCGGGATCGGGCGGTGCGGGCTGCATGGCCCGGGGTGCCAAAGATGAAGCTTGGCCGCATCATCGTGAAACGCCTGCTGCTTTCCCTGGTCACCCTGTGGCTGCTCAGCGTCCTGGTGTTCGCCGGTGGGCAGCTCCTGCCGGGCGATGTCGGCCGGGCGATCCTGGGGCCGCTGGCCGACGCCGATGCTGTCGCCAACCTCAACCACCAGCTCGGCGTCGACCGCCCGCTGCTGGTCCAGTATTGGGACTGGATCAGCCACTTCGTCGCCGGCGACATGAGCATGTCCTACACCTACCGGAGCCCGGTGGCGCCCTTCATCGCGGCCGCCCTCGTCAATTCGCTGAAGCTCGGCGCCGTGGCCTTCCTGCTGGTCGTGCCCGTCAGCATCTTCGGCGGGGTCTGGGCCGCCCTCCACGTCGGCAGGCCGCTCGATCGGCTGATCACCGTGGCGGGACTTTCGGCGACGGTGCTGCCGGAGTTCGTGACCGGCATCGTGCTGATCCTGATTTTCGGCATCTGGCTCGACTGGCTGCCGATATCAGCCAGCTGGCCGGAAGGCGCCGGCCCCTTCACGCAGATCTACCATCTGCTCCTGCCCTCCATGCCGCTGTTCCTGGTCCTCTTCGGCTACATCGCGCGCATGGCGCGGGCCGGCACGATCGAGGCACTGGACGCCGACTATACGCGCACCGCGGTGCTCAAGGGCCTGCCATGGCACGCGGTGCTGTGGAACCACGTCCTGCGCAACAGCCTGCTGCCCACGATCACGGTCGTCGCAACCCAGGTCGGCTACCTGATCGGCGGGCTGGTGGTCGTCGAAGTGCTGTTCCACTACCAGGGGATCGGCGGGCTCATCTATACGGCGGCGCGCGGCAAGGATTTCCCGATGCTCGAGGCCGGCATCCTCACCATCGGGATCATCTACACCGTGGCGACGCTTGCGGCCGACCTGCTGTACTCGGCGCTCAATCCGCGGGTTCACTTCGGAGCCGTCGAATGAGCATCACCTCGTCCGACGCCGCCGGCGCGCTCGATGCTGCCAGCCCAGCGAGCGCCCGCAGCGAGCGCCTCCGCCTGCTCCTCAGGTCTCCCACCTTCCTGGCCGGAATTTTCATCCTGTTGTTCTGGATCGCCTGTGCGCTGTTCGGCACCCGCCTGGTGCCGGTCGATCCTTACGCCGACGACTTGCTGAGCGCACTGACCGGCCCGTCGGCCGAGCATTGGTTCGGCACGGACGCGCTCGGGCGCGACGTGTTCTCGCGGGTGATCGTGGGCGCGCGGGACATCCTGACCATGGCGCCGCTGGCGACCATCCTCGGGATCGTCCTGGGCACCGCGATCGGCCTGGTGACCGGATATTTCCGCGGCCTCATCGACGACATCGTCAGCCGCCTGGTCGAGGCGATCCTGGCTCTGCCGCTGGTCATCGTCGCGCTGCTGGCCCTGGTGGCGCTGGGTTCCTCCAAGGTCACGGTCGTGGTCGTGATCGGCATGGTCTTTTCGCCGATCATCGCGCGCACGGTGCGGTCCGCAGTCCTGCTGGAACGGGAACTGGACTACGTCTCGGCCGCCCGGCTGCGGGGCGAGAACGCCTTCTACATCATGTTCGTCGAGATCCTGCCCAATGTGATGCCGCCCATACTGGTCGAGGCCACGGTTCGACTGGGCTATGCCATCTTCACGGTCGCGACCCTCAGCTTCCTCGGATTCGGCATCCAGCCGCCGTCGCCGGACTGGGGCCTCGCCATTTCCGAAAGCTATGGCCTGATCAATGGCGGCTATTGGTGGACGGTCCTGTTCGATGCGCTGGCGATCGCCTCGCTCGTGGTTGCAGTCAATCTGGTGGCTGACGCCATCCACGGAGTGTTCGAGACGTGAGCGTCGGGGCGACCGTGGACACGCCCAGCCAAACCGGACCTGCGCAGTCGCGGGCGACGGCGCCGGGTCCCGAAGCGCTGACGGTGCGCGACCTCGACCTCGCCTATCGCGTGCGCGGCCATGACCGGCAAGTGCTGCGCGCCGTGAGCTTCAGCATCGGGCGCGGGGAGTCATACGGCCTGGTGGGCGAATCCGGTTGCGGCAAGTCGACCGTTGCCCTGGCCGCCGTGCGCTATCTGCCGCGCAACGGCCGCATCCGGGGCGGCCGCATCCTGGTCGAGAACCGCGACCTGATGGAGATCAAGGAAAGCGAGTTGCGCCATCTGCGGGCGAACACGATATCCATGGTCTATCAGGATCCGGGGCGCGCGCTCAATCCGTCGCTGCGCATCGGGCGGCAGATGTCGGAGATTTTTCGGCTCAAGGGCCTGTCTGCCGCCGATGCCATGGATCGCTCGGCGATGATGCTGGGCCGCGTGCAGATCGCCGACCCAGGGCCGGTGCTCGAGCGCTACCCCCATCAGCTCTCCGGCGGGATGCAGCAGCGGGTCGCGATCGCCATGGCGCTGTCGATCGACCCGAAACTGCTGATCCTGGACGAGCCGACCACCGGCCTCGACGCCACCGTCGAAGCGGAGGTGCTCGACCTGATCGCGAAACTGCGCGGCGAGCTCTCGACCTCCATCCTGTTCATCAGCCACAACCTCGCCGTCATCGCCCGCATGTGCGACCGCGTCGGCGTGCTCTACGCGGGCACGCTGGTCGAGGAAGGCTCGACCCGCGAGATCTTCCACAACCCGCGCCATCCCTACACCGTAGGGCTGTTGCGGTGCCTGCCTCGCCGCGGCCGGCGCAAGGATCGGGCCCGGCTCGATACTATCCCGGGATTTCTCCCCGCGCCGGGCGCGCGGGTCAGCGGATGCATCTTCGCGCCACGATGCGCCCTCGCGGACGACCATTGCCGTTCGGTGGAGCCGCCGCTGATCGACCTCGGGGGCCGTCGCAGCCGCTGCCACTATCACGATCGGGCGCCGGATTTGCCGCGGCTGACGCCGAGCGATCTGCCGATTGCCGGCGTCATCGATCGCGGAGAGCAACCGGTCCTGCGGATTTCGCAGGTGGCGAAGACCTACGGGTCGGGCAACCATGGGGTGCGCGCGCTGGTCGACGTATCGGTAGAACTCTGGCCCGGCGAGACTCTGGGGCTGGTCGGCGAATCCGGCAGCGGCAAGACCACGTTGGCGCGGCTGCTGCTGGGACTGATCCCGCCGGACAGCGACGGCAGCATCGAACTGGATGGCGAGGCGTTGCCAGGCCGTATCGACCGGCGCAGCCCCGGCCAGGTGAAGGCCCTCCAGATCGTCTTCCAGAATCCGGATTCCGCCCTCAACCGGTCGCGCTCGGTGCGCGGCCTCATCAGCCGGGCGCTCGCCAAACTGGCCAAGGTGCCGCGCAGGATGCGGCGCGAGCGCCTGTTGAGCTTGACCCGCGCGGTCCGGCTGGCCGACCGCTACCTGCCTGCCCGGCCGCGCCAGCTTTCCGGCGGCTTGAAGCAGCGCGTGGCAATCGCACGGGCGTTCGCCGGCGATCCCCGCATCGTCGTCTGCGATGAGCCGACCTCGGCGCTCGATGTCTCGGTCCAGGCCGCCATTCTCAACCTGCTGGCCGATCTCCAGCGCGAGCGGGGGGTCAGCTACGTGTTCATCTCCCACGACCTCGGCACCGTCCGGTATCTTTCCGATCGGATCGCCGTGCTCTATCTCGGCCGGCTGATGGAGATCGGCCCGGCCGAGCGGGTGTTTGCGGGGCCGCACCATCCCTATACCGAGGCCCTGCTCTCTGCTGTCCCGGCAATCGAGGGGCAGGACCGCGAACGGGTCCGGCTGACGGGCGAGATTCCCAGCGCCATCAACCCGCCCTCGGGCTGCGTCTTCCACACACGGTGCCAGCGCTGCCTCGGCGCGATCTGCCGAGAGCAGGAACCGCCGCTGATCGAGAGCGAGCCCGGACATCAGATTCGCTGCCATATCCCGGCGGCGGAATTGGCGAAGCTGCAAGCCGTCCAAGGATGAGCACCATGTCGAACCTTCCTGGCAATTCCGGACAGATCGACGCGGAGGCGACCATTTCGTGGTCCGGCTGGGGCGGCACTGTCGAAGGTGGCAGCGGCCGCTTGCATGCGCCGACGGCGACGCAGGTCGAGCTGGGCGGGCCGGGACAGGCCACCAATCCGGAGGAGCTGCTCGCGGCGGCCCTCGCCAACTGCTACACCTCGACCATCACCGCGCACGCCCGCGCCAGGAAAATCGACCTCGCGCGCATCGAGACCAGCGCGCGGACAAGATTGTCCTGGGACGAGAGGACGCCGCATCACATCGCAAGAGGCGCGCTCGCGGTGCGGATCACGAGCTCGGACCCGGAGGCGCTGGTCCGCAAGCTGGCCGAAGAGGCGCGGAGCCATTGCCCGATCTGCAATGTCCTTGGCGCCACGGCCGAGGTCACGCTGTCGGTCACGATCCTGCCCGCGAGCTGACCGCCCGGCGGCTATTGCGCTGCGTAGCCGCCATCGACCAGCAGATCGGAGCCCGTCATGAAGCTGCTGTCGTCGCTCATCAGGAACGCGGCGGCGGCGGCGATCTCCTCCGGCCGCGCGATCCGGCCGATCGGATGCTTGGGCGCCAGCTTGCGCTCGGCTTCGGCGATGCTGCCGTGAAACGCCGTCAATCGCTCGGTGCCGACCGCGCCGGGCGACAATGTGTTGACGCGGATCTGCTGGTGCGCGTGGTCGAGCGCCATGACCTTTGCCAGATTGACCAGCCCCGCCTTAGCGGCGCAATACGCGGCGCTTCCGGCGACCGCGACGCGCGCGAACTGGGAAGCGACATGCACGACGCTGCCGCCTTTCGCGGCCATGTGCGGGATTGCGAACTTGCTCATGAGGAACGCGCCGGTCAGGCTGACCGCGATCTCCCGCTCCCAGTCGGCCAGCGCAAGATCGACAACCGTGGCGTCGGTCGAAGGCGCTGCCGCATTGTTCATCAGGCCGTACAGCGATCCGAAATGCGCAACCCCCGCGGCGACCGTCGCTTCCGCGGAGCTGGCGTCCGTCACATCGCAGCGGATGGACATGGCCGACTTGCCGATTTCGTCCGCCGTAGCGCCGCCGCCTTTGGCGTCGATGTCCGCGCAGATCACATGGGCGCCTTCCGACGCGAGGCGGAGGCAGGTTGCCCGGCCGATACCGCGCCCCGCGCCGGTGACCAGGATCACTCGGCCCGCCAGCCGCGCACTGGCGCTCACGGCCGCGGAGACTCCGGCAAGTCGCAGCGCAGGAACCGGCCGCGTCCGGGCGCCCCGAGCGGCTCGCCGCCGTTCCACACGATCTCGCCGCGCGACAGGGTCATCATTGGCCAGCCGCGCAGCCGCATCCCCTCATAGGGCGTGTAGTCGCAATTGTCGTGCAGCAGGCCGTGCGTGACAGTCCATTCGCGCTCGGCATCCCAGATCGCGATGTCCGCATCCGCGCCGACGGCGATGGTTCCCTTGCGGGGATAGAGGCCATAGATCCGCGCGGCGTTGGTCGCCGTCAGCGCGACGAACTGGTTGAGCGTGATGCGGCCTTTGCCGACGCCCTCGGACAGCAGCAGCGGCATGCGCAGCTCGATGCCGGGGACGCCGTTCGGCACGTTGGTGAAGGGCGTATTGGGCCCGCCCTTGATCTTATCGGTGAAGCGATAAGCGGAATGATCGGAAGACAGCACCTGGAACGTGCCGTTCTGCAGGCCACGCCAGATGTGCTCCTGGTTCGCCTTGTCGCGCGGCGGCGGCGTGCAGACATATTTCGCGCCTTCCATGCCGTGGGCGTGGCTGTGATGATCGCGATGGCCGTTGCCGGTCCCCTCGATATCCTCGGACGACAGGAACAGATATTGCGGGCAGGTCTCGCCATAGATCTTGAGGCCGCGGGTCTGGGCCCAGCGGATCTGCTCGGCGCCGTCGCGATGCGAGACATGGGTTATCAGGATCGGCACCTCCATCAGCTCCGAGAAGCTGATCGCCCGGTGCGTGGCCTCGCGATCGCCGATCGCGGGGTGGGCGTCCAGATGATGCTTGATCCAGCTCTTGCCCTGCGCCAGCAGGCGGTCGGTCAGCCAGCGCACCACCGCATCATTCTCGGCATGCACCATCACCATCGCGCCCTCGCGCTTGGCGACATCGAGCACGTTCAGTACGTCTTCGTCCGCCAGCGCCAACCCTTCATAGGTCAGATAGACCTTGAAGGAGGTGCAGCCGTCGCGGATCAAAGCGGGCAGATCCTGGCCCAGGACCTGGGGCGACGGGTCGCTGACCACCAGGTGGAAGGCATAGTCGATCACCGCCTTGCCGCGGGCGCGCACGTGATAGTCATCGACCACCGCGCGCAGGGACTGTCCGCGCAAAGGCATGGCGAAGGGAATCACCGTCGTCGTCCCGCCGCACGCGGCCGAGATGGTGCCGGAGCGGAAGTCATCGACCGTCGCCTGGCCTTCCCATGGCTGCTGGTCCATATGGCAATGGCTGTCGACGCCTCCCGGAGTCACCAGCCGGCCGGTGGCGTCGATCACCTCGTCCGCGGTGCCGGGCTGCTCGCCCAGGGCGACGATCCGCCCGCCGCGAATGCCGATGTCGCAGCGTACGACGTCGCCCGCCGTCGCGACGGTGCCATTGCGGATCAGCAGGTCGAGCGACGTCGCTGCCATCGGCTAGTGCTCCACGGAGCGCAGCTCTTCTTTGCGGCGCGCGACAAACGCGTCAAGCGCTTCGCGGACACCCGGATCCATCGGCGGCTGCTCGTAGGTCGCGAGCACATTCTGCCAGATCGCAGTCGCGCGCTGGGTCGCGTCCAGATGACCGGCCAGATCCCAGTTCTCGTAGTTCTGCCAGTTGGACACCAGCGGCTGGTAGAACGCGGTCTCGTAGCGCGCCAGGGTATGCTCGGCGCCGAAGAAGTGCCCGCCCGTCGCCACGTTGGCGATCGCGTCGAGTCCTTCGGCGATCTCCTTGGCGTTCACGTCGACCGGCGCGATGGTCACTGCCATCATCTGCAGCATCTCGACATCCAGGATCACCTTCTCGAAGGAAGCGGTCAGGCCGCCTTCCATCCAGCCGGCGCCGTGATAGACGAAATTGGCGTGCCCCATCACGGCCGACCAGATCGACATCTGCGACTCATACGCGGCCTGCGCGTCGACCGCATTGCTGGCGCTGGAGTTGCTGGCGCGGTAGGGCAGGCGATACAGCCGGGCGAGCTGTCCGGCTGCCAGCGTCGCGCGGGCATTCTCCGGCGTGCCGAAGGCGGGGGCGCCGCTGCGCATGTCGACGTTGGAGGTGAAGGCGCCATAGACCACCGGCACGCCCGGCCGCGTCAATTGCGTAAGCACGATGCCGGACAGCGCTTCGGCATTCTGCTGGGTGAGCGCCGCCGCCAGAGTGACCGGGGTCATCGCGCCCATCAGGGTGAACGGCGTCACCACCACCGGCTGGCCGAACTCCGACATCGCCATCAGGCCTTCGCTCATGGCCTCGTCGAAGCGCCGCGGCGAATTGACCGAGATGATGGTCAGGACGGAGGGATCGTTGACGATCTCCTCGCGCGACTTGCCGCGCGAGATCGCCATGATGTCGATCCCGTCCAGCGCGCGGTTGCGCCCGATCGCGCTGCAATGATAGACGCGGTCGGAATAGGTCACGTTGGCGAGATAGCAGTCGAGGTGCCGGGTGTTGGCCGGCAGCTCGACCGGCGCGGTCGGCTGGTTGCCGACGAAATGGATGATGTCGAAGCTGTGCGCCAGCTTGATGAGCGAGATGTAATCCGTGTGGTTGCCCGACCGGCGGCCGTTGACGCAGTCGTGGACGTTCGGCGGGCCGGCCACCAGCCCGAAGGAGATGAAGTTCTCCCCGGCATGAACCTTCCGCGCCGGGTTGCGCGAGGTCAGCGTGAACGTCGCGGGCGCCGTCTTCAGCGCCTCCTGCACCAGCTCGCGCGGGATCTTCACCAGGCCGGTCGAATCGTCCACCTTGGCGCCCGCTTCGCGGAACTTGCGCCGCGCTGCGGCGCCCATGAACTCGATCCCGATGGTCTCCAGCAGATGAAGCGAGGCTTCGTGGATCGCCATCAGTTGATCCTGGCTCAGGATCTCGATCGGCTTCAGGTGGTTGCGCAAGGGCGGCGATCCGAGCAGCGACAGGCCGTTCGGACGCGCCTCTCTCATGCGCCTTGGTCTGCGGGTTGGCCGCGTGTTTTCCATCTCAGAAGCGCTTTCTTCTTCCTGGCGCAGCACTCCGCGCCGGCTCCCCCATCATCGGCCCGACTTCAGGCCCGCATGCGCGTCCCTTCGGGATCGAACCGTGCCCGCTGCGACAGCCGCGCCGGGCGATGCCTGCCGAGCAGCTCGATCTCGAATGTCGCGCCGTCCTCATAGTATGGCTGCTTCACATAGCCGAGGGCCAGGCTTTCCCGGACATGGTGCCCGTAGGTGCCCGAGGTGACATAACCGGCCAGTTCGCCGCTGCGGTAGATCGCCTCGCCGCCGAAGCAATCGACGCCATTCGCCTCGATCACGAAGGTCGCAAGCCGTTCCTTGGGCGGCTGCCTGGAAAGCCGTTCGGCAGCGGCCTTGCCGAGGAAGTCCGGCTTGTCGAGGCGCACGAAGCGGCCAAGGCCGGGCTCGAACGGGCTGTAGTCCGGCGACAGGTCCACGCCCCAGCTCGGGAAGCCCTTCTCGACCCGCAGCGACAGCAGCGCGCGCGATCCGGCAAGCCGCAGGCCCAGGGCCTTGCCGCGCGCGGTCAGCGCGTCATAGACCGCGCGCTGATATTCCGCCGGCACGTAGATCTCGTAGCCCAGCTCGCCGGTGAAGGAGACGCGCACCACGATCGCGTTCGGGCAGGTGCCGATCGCCATCTCGCGCGCCGACAGGAACGGGAAGGCGTTGCCGCCGACATCGTCATCGGTCGCGACCTGCTGCAGCAGCTCGCGCGCGGCGGGGCCGGCAACATGCAGCCCGCAATAGCGGGAGGAGATATTGTCGACCCGGATCGAACCGTCGGCCGGCAGGTTCTGCGCGAACCAGCGCATGTGGTAGCGCTGCATCGGCCCGGAACCGAGCAGGATGAATCGCTCTTCGCCCAGCCTGGTGACCGTGAAGTCGCCGATAAGCCGGCCCTTGGGGCTCAGCATCGGCGACAACACCGTCTTGCCCGCGCTCTTCGGCATCCGGTTGGCGAGCAGCGTGTCGAGCCAGGCGGCGACGCCCGGGCCGGTCGCCTCGTATTTCGCGAAGGTGGATATTTCGAGCAGGCCGACACCATCGCGGATGGCGCGGCATTCCTCGCCCACCGCATCGAACCAGTTGCCGCGGCTGTAGCCGTAGCGATCGACGGCCTGCTCGCCCTTGCGCGCAAACCACAGCGGAAACTCGAAGCCGAAATTGAACCCGAAGACCGCGCCCTGCTCGGCAAGCCGGTCGTGGATCGGGAAGGTGCGGATCGGCCGGCCGGCGGTGAACTCCTGGAACGGATAGACCAGGTCGGTGCGATGCTCGTAGAAGAACCGCGTGCGCTCGCGCGTGAAGGTCTTGCCGGCCCAGTCGCCGAAGCGCGTCACGTCCCAGAAGAAGACGTCGATGCTGGGCTCGCCTTCGATGATCCATTCGGCGATCACCTTGCCGATGCCGCCGCCCTGGTTGAAGCCGCTCATCACGCCGCAGGCGCAGTAGTAGCCCTTCAATCCGGGATAGGGACCGAGCAGCGGGCCGAGGTCGGGGGAGAAGATCATCGGCCCGTTGATCACGCGCTTGATGCCGGCGGTCTCCAGGCAGGGCAGCGCCTGCACCGCCCGCGCCAGGTTGGCCTCGATCCGCCCGAGGTCGTCGGGCAGCAATTCATGCCCGAAATCGAGCGGCGTGCCGCTCTCGGCCCAATGCACGCACTTGCTTTCATAGGCGCCGAGCAGGATTCCCTTGCCTTCCTGGCGCGAGTAGTAGCCGCCGCTGGGCTCGGAGATGTTTGGGATCTCGCGCGACATGGCGGCGATTTCGGGGATGGTCTCGGTCACCATGTAATGGTGCTCGACCGGCTGCAGCGGAAGCTGGATTCCAGCCAGTGCCGCGACCTCGCGCGCCCACAGACCGGCGGCGTTCACCACGTAGTCGCAGCGGATCTCGCCGTGCGGCGTCTGAACGATCCAGCCGCCTGCCGGGCTCTGCGTGGTGCCGGTGACCGGCGTTTCGCGGTAGATCTTGGCGCCCAGGTCGCGTGCGGCCTTGGCATAGGCCTGGGTCACGCTGGCGGGATCGCAATAGCCCTTGATCGGCTCGTAGAGGACCGCCTTCAGCCCATCGGTGTTGAGAATCGGCGCCAGGCGACGCGCCTCTTCGAGCGAGATGAACTCGGATTCGATCCCGTTGCGCTTGCCCCGGCTGTGCAGGATCTGCAGCGCCGTCAACTGGTCGTCGGTCCTGGCAAGATGGATGCCGCCGGTCGGATGATACCCGCACGATTGGCCGCTTTCGGCTTCCAGCTTCGGATAGAGCTCGATTGTGTATTTCTGGAGGACCGCGGCACTGGCCGGGCTGGTCAGCGCGAACAGGCTTCCGGCCGCATGCCAAGTCGAGCCGGAGGTCAGCTCCTTGCGCTCCAGCAGCACGACGTCGCGCCAGCCCATCTTGGCGAGGTGGTAGAGGATCGCGCAGCCGGTGACGCCTCCGCCGATGACAACGACGCGCGCGTGGCTTTCCATATTCAGCTTTTCCCAAGTCTATGGAGAACGTGCCGCATCAGGCGGACAGTCCAAGCGCGCCGAGGAGTCCGGAACGCTGGTCGCCGGAAAGCTTCACCAGAGGCGGCCGGACGATCCGCCACGAATCCTGGCGAAACAGGCTCGCGGCGGCTGCCTTGAGCGCCGGCACCAGCGGATATTGTTCGAAGACCGAACGGATGCGGCCAACCTCCGCTTCGAGGCGCGCGCGATCCTCGCCGTCGGGCGTGTCGATCAGCCTGCGAATATTGCCTGCCTGGAAATTCGCGGTGGCGCTGATGCAACCGGCGGCGCCAAGGCGCTCGGCGGGCACCAGGAGCTTCTCCGAAGCGGGAAAGATCGCCAGCTCCGGGAATTCGCGCAGCAGAAGCGCGACATTGTCCCACACGCCCGAACTGTCCTTGAGGCCCGCAATGACGGCGCCATAGGCGGTGCGCAGTCGCGCGATCAAGGCTGGCGTGATAGGGACGCCGGACATCTGCGGAATGTGGTAGAGGAACAGCCGCAGATCGCTTCGGCCGATCCGCTCGATGATCTCGGCGTAGTACGCGAAGACGCCGTCTTCCGGCACGTTCTTGTAGTAGAAGGGCGGCAGCACAAGCACGCCGCCCGCACCGGCGTCGAGCGCCCCCTTGGTAAGCAGCACCGCCTCGGGCACGCTGCAGGCGCCGGTGCCGGGCATCAGCACGCGGCTGGGAATCCCGTTCGCGACCAGGTGCTCGAGGAGGGACATGCGCTCGGCCAGCGACAGCGAATTCGCCTCGCTGGTGGTGCCGAAAACCGCGAGGCCGTCGGCCCCCTGCTCCAGCAGCCAGGCGCAGAATGCGGTGAAGGCCGGGCGGTTCGGCTGCAGATCCGGTGTGAACGGCGTCAGCACCGGTGCCAGCACACCGCGGAACGGCCAGTGCTCGCGTCCCGACTGCGCCGCTCCGCGCGTCTTGACGGCGGGTGCATTCATCCCAGCACCGAGAAGCTGCTGCGTGAATCCGGGCTGCGGTTGCGCGAATAGAAGCCGAGGCTGACGGTGCGGTCGATATGCTTCAGATGGAACGGCACCGGGTCGCTGTCGTGATCGCGGCCGTCTTCGCAGGCCTCGATCAGCTCGGTCATCATCTCGCCCACGATCGGCGCGTTCTTGAACTGGTTCCCGCTGGTGCCGACCGCCATGTAGAAGCCGGGCAGATCCGACTTGTCGTAGATCGGAATCCAGTCGTCCGAGACGTCATAGAGCTCGACGATGCCCTTCATCTTGTTCGGGATGGGAAGGGTCTGGAACCGCTGCGCCATGCGCATCACCTGGATGCGCCACTGCTCGGTGAAGTCGCGGTTGAAGTTGTCGGGGTCGACCCATTCCTTGGTATCGCACTCGGGGTCCTCGCTGCCGATCAGGATGTGGTTGCCGATCTCCGGCCGGCAATAGCAGGACGTGTCCTGGTCGGAGAAGTGAATTCCGTCGTGCTCGTAGTCGAAACCGGTGGGCGAGGGGACGTGCGCCACCTCGTGCCGCAGGGCCTTGGTCTTGATCCGCATGCCGCGCTCGACATCCGCCATGCGATTGATCTTGAAGGAGTGCGGACCCGCGACGTTGACGACCACAGGGGCGGCTATCCTGTCGCCGGAGGAAAGCGCGATGCCGGTGCAGCGGCCGCCCTCTTTCAGGATATCGACGATCTCGGTGTTGAACAGGAACGTGGCGCCTTCGGCCTCGGCCGCGACCTGCAGGTTGTGCGCGGCCAGCTGCGGGTCGGTCACATAGCCGCCGGTCGGGAAATGCACCGCGCCGGGCAGGTTCTCGCCGTTCGAATGCGCGAACTGCGGATCCTCCGGACGCCGCGGCGGATCGAAGGAGTCCATGACCACGAAGGGCAGCTTCTGCTTCACTTCCTCGGGGCTGACCTCGCGATAGGGACAGCCGATCTCCCGCATCACCTTCAGCACCGGCACCAGGTACTTGTTGCGCGCGCACTTCACGACCAGGCTGCCGCAATTCACATAGCGCGCCAGCCCGCGCTCGTCCCTGGTGCCGAGGAACTCCGCCCATTCCTGCCAATAGAAGTGGCTTTCGTAGGCGAGGGCGGACCCGTCCACCGTCGAATAGAACGGCCGGACGATGGCGCAGGAACCGGAAGTCGAGCCATAGCCCGCCGCCGGCAGCTTGTCGATGCACAACGTCTTGTGGCCGTTGCGGGCCAGCGCCAGCGCCGTCGATGCGCCGATCACGCCGGCGCCGATCACGATCGCGTCGTATGCCTTAGCCATGAACTGAAATCTCCCCGACCATCTCCACCGCCGATGTCACCCGCGCGACCGCGCCAGCAGCCTTTGCAGCGGCCCGATCTGTTCTGTATGGGCCGGGCTGTTCGGCAGGATCTCGATGCCCAGGCGCCGCAGCGCCGCGAACGCGGCATCGGCGCGCCGCTTGGCCCGCACGCGGCCGGATGACTGACTCCGCTCTCCGGGATGACCCGGCAACGGCCGCGATTGGACCAAAAGGACGCCGCGCCGCCCCTTTTTCGGCGGCGGACCGTACTCCTGGAACCGGCCATCACTCATTGGGAATAGCGCTCTTCTGCGAAACAAGTGGTGGACCAGTATAGGTCGGCCGCGATAGGCTGACTGTTGCGTATGGGACATTACCTGTCTCGGCCATGCGGGGACGCGATCGGTCCATGACGACCTACCAGGAACGGACGCTGCGACAGTTTTCCAGCAACGCCGGCAAGCCGACCCACACAGGCCTGCTTCTGTTGCCGAATTTCTCGCTGCTCGGGGTGATCGCGGCGATCGACGTGATGCGCCACGCCAACCGCCTCTCGCGCAAGAACCTCTATGCCTGGAACACCTATTCGTCCGATGGCGGCGCGGTCCGCGCCAGCAACGGATTGATCCTGAACGCGGAGCGGATCCCCGGTGCCGAAATCGTGCCGGATTCGATCTTCGTGTGCGGCGGCTTCAATCCGGAGCGGTTCAAGGATCCGCCGGTCTTCAAGTGGCTGCGAGCCATGGCGCGGCGCGGCGTCCGATTGGGAGCGGTGACGACCGGCGCCTATGTCCTCGCGCGGGCCGGACTGCTCGACGGCTATGCCTGCACGATCCACTGGGAGAATGCCGCGAGCTTCGCCGCGGATTTTCCCGATATCGAGCTGCGCAACAATCTCTACGTGATCGACCGCGATCGCTACAGCTGCTCCGGCGCGACCGCGACGCTCGATATGTTCCTGCACATCGTCTCGGAAGAGCACGGCTCCGGCCTTGCCATCGGCATCGCGGAAGAACTGCAAGTCGATCGCATCCGCTCCTCGGTGGACGAGCAGGCGCGCGCCTATCGCGTCGCCGTCCTGCACCGGTCGCAAAAGCTCGCCGCCGCGATCTCCGCGATGGAAGGCAATCTCGATGCGCCGCTTGCGGTCAACGAACTGGCCGACCGCGCGGGCCTGACGCGGCGGCAGTTGCACCGCCTGTTCCGGCACCACACGCACATGTCGCCGCGCGAATACTACCGTGACCTGCGCCTGCGGCATGCGCGCCTCATGCTGCTGAACACCATCACCCCGATCCTCGAGATCGCGGTCTCGACCGGATTCACCACCCATTCCCATTTCACCAAGTGCTACCGGCAGCGCTTCGGCGTCTCGCCGCGCGACGATCGCTTGAACACCTAGGCGCCGGGCGACCCTTTCATGAAGCTGGTGGTGCACTACGACAAGCCGGAACTGTTCCTGGATATCCTGAAGCGCCGTCATCCGAAAGTCGAGCTGGCCTGCTGCGCCGACTATGAATCGTTGCCGGCGCGCCTCGCGCGCGAGCGGCCGGAGGCCCTGTTCAGCATCAAGTTCGGCGGCACGCCAGGCTTCCCGCGCGCGGCGATTCTGGCTTCAGAGACCCTGCGCTGGGTGTCGGTCGGCGGCTCCGGCACGGATCACCTGGCGCCCTGGGATCCTGCGCGCATCACCGTCACCAATGCCGCCGGGGTCGCCGCCGACGTCATGGCGCAATATGTGATCGGCGGCATCCTGCACTTCACGCTGGGCCTGCCGGCTTTTGCCCGCTATCAGCGCGAACGGCGCTGGACCGCCGGTTCGGTCGCGTCGGTGGACGGCCACACCATCGCCATCCTCGGCCTCGGCAAGACCGGCCAGGCGATCGCCAAGCTCGCCAAGGCGCTTGGAATGCGGGTGATTGGCGTTCGCGCGCATCCGGGGCCGACCGCCAACGTCGACCGGGTCGAACCGATCGAAAGGCTGCATGACGTGCTGCGTCTGGCCGACCATGTCGCCATCTGCCTGCCGCTCACGCCCGCAACCCGCGGCCTGATCGACGCGGCGGCCTTCCGGGTGTTGAAGCCGGGCGCAATCCTGGTCGACGTGTCGCGCGGCGGCATCGTGCATCAGGCAGCGCTGGTCGAGGCGCTGAAGGATGGCCGCCTTGCCGGCGCCGCCCTCGACGTCTTCGAGGCAGAGCCGCTGCCGCCGGACCATCACTTGTGGGCGATGGAAAACGTCATCGTCACGCCCCACTGCTCCAGCGTCTATGACGGCTGGGAACGGCGCGCGATCGAGATGTTCTGCGACAATCTCGACCGCTGGCTGGCCGGGGCGCCGCTGGAGAATGTGGTGGACCCGGGCAAGGGCTATTAGGCCCCGTCCCATGCGTTACATTCCCTGCCGCTTGCAGGGCAACGATCAGGCCCCTGTCGGCTATGATGATCAGGCACTTCCGCTGGGATTGAGACGCTCATGAATACGCTTCCGCCCACTGCCTTCGACCGCGTCCGCGGGATGGTGTTCGATCTCGACGTCGCTCGTGTTCCAGCCGAGGTCCGGCATTTCGCGATGCTGCTGCTGCTCGACACATTGGGCGTCGCCGCGGCGGCGCGCGACATGGATGCCGCGGTGATCGCGCGGGAGACCGCGCTCGATCTCTACGCCGCGCGACCGGGTGGTCCATCCGCGCGCATGATGTTCGACGGCCGCGCGGCGAGCGTGGCCGGCGCCGCCTTTGCGGCGGCGGCGCAGATCGACAATCTGGATGCCCATGACGGCTACAACCCTACCAAGGGGCATCTCGGGGTTGTCATCATTCCCGCGCTCATGACCTTCGCGCAGACGGCGGGGGCGCTGAGCGGCCCCGAGGCGCTGGCCGCGTTGATTGCCGGCTATGAGGTCGGCGCCCGCGCCGGGATCGCGTTGCACGCAACCGTTTCGGATTACCACACCTCCGGCGCCTGGAATGCCCTCGGGGTCGCCGCCGTGGGCGCCCGCTTGCGAAAGCTGAGCCCGGGGCAGCTGCGGGAAGCCTTGGGCATCGCCGAGTATCACGGCCCGCGCAGCCAGATGATGCGCGTGATCGACGCGCCGACCATGCTGCATGATGGATCGGCCTGGGGCGCCTTGGCTGGCGCCACCGCAGTCTTCCTGGCGGAGCGGGGGTTCACCGGCGCGCCGGCGATCACGGTGGAAGCCGCGGTGGTAGCCGATATCTGGCGCGATCTCGGCCAGTCCTGGGTGGTCGACCGGCACTACATCAAGCCCTATCCGGTTTGCCGCTGGGTCCACGCGCTGGTAGGCGCCGCGTTGCAATTGCGGGCGGAGCACAAGCTGCGAGGCCAGGACGTTGCCGCGATCGAACTCAACGCATTCCACGAAGCCACGCGCCTCTATCGCGACGTGCCGGAGACGACGGCCGTTGCGCAATATGCCATCTCCTTCCCGGTCGCGGCGGCCCTGGTCCACGGCCGGCTGGGCGTGTCGGAGATCACCGGCCCCGGACTCCTGGACGCGGAAACCCGGCGCCTGGTGCAAGCCACCGCCATCCATGAATCACGGGAATACAGCGCCCGCTTCCCGGCCGGGCGCTGGGGCGACGTCGTGCTCAAGATGAAAGATGGGCGCTGCCTCGCATCGGGTCCGCAGGACGCGCGCGGCGGCCCCGAGAACCCGCTCCGCGAGGACGAGATCCTGGCCAAATTCCATGACTACGCCGCACCGGCGATCGGCGCCGCACGGACGCGCGCCTTGGCCGATGCGGTGCGCAGGCTGACCGAGCCTGGCAGCGATTTCGCGCCCGTGCTGGAACTGACGTGCCAATCCTGATGCGAAGCCTGGGAAGGAACCTTCACGCGTGAGCGAGCGGACGGCGCCGTCGCCGGCCCCGCGGCCGCATCTTCGTGCGCTGGCCCCGTTCGCCCTGGCCGACCGCTCGGGCGCCGCGCACCTGCGCGCCATTCAACTGGCGCAGAACGAGAATGCGGTAGCGCCGGGCGCGGCCGCTCTGGAGGCGATGCGGGCAGTCATCGCGACCATCAACCGCTATCCCGAGGCGGATGCTGCGAGCCTGCGTAAAGCCATCGCAAAGGCGGAGAATCTCTCCGCCGAGCGGATCATTTGCGGCGCCGGATCGATGGAGTTGCTGGCGCTGCTGGCTCAGGCCTATGTCGGCCCGGACGACGAGATCGTGATCAGCCAGTACGGCTACGTCTTCTTCCGCACCGTCGCGGAACTGGTCGGCGCGCGCTTCGTGCTGGCGCCGGAGCGGGAATTTTGCACCGATATCGATGCCATGCTCGCTTGCGTCGGCCCGCGCACGCGCATGGTGTTCATTGCCAATCCCAACAACCCGACCGGCAGCCTGCTCTCCCAAGCCGAGGTCCGGCGCCTGCGCGCCGCATTGCGCGGCGACATCATCCTGGTCATCGATGCCGCCTACGCGGAGTACGTGACGGAACCGAGCTACGAGCCGGGCGTCGCGCTGGTCGATGCGGCAGCCAACACCGTGATGGTGCGCACCTTCTCGAAGGTTCACGGCTTGGCCGGACTGCGGATCGGGTGGGGCCATTTCCCTGCCGCCATCGCCGATGTCGTCAACCGCATGCGCCACCCGAACAACGTCAGTACTGTCGCGATCGCGGCGGCCGCCGCCGCCATCGCCGATCGGGCGCATGTTGCAACGGTGCGCGCAGCGAATGCGGCCCTTCGAGCCTCGTTCGTGCAGGAGCTGCGGCAAATGGGATTCGCGCCCTGCGACAGCCACGCCAATTTCGTGCTGCTGCCGTTCGCCTCGCCGGAGCATGCCACGGGCGCGCGGGACTTCCTGAAGGCGCGCGGCATCCTGATCCGGCCGATGTCGGCCTATGGCCTCGACCGGTGCCTCCGCATCACCATCGGCACGGCGGATGAGATGCGGGTGGTCGGCGAATCGCTGCGCGCCTGGCAATCCGAAGGTGCGCGATCGTGAAAGTCGCCCCCGATCTCGACCTCGCGCGCTCCATGTTCGCTGAGCTGGAGCGGAACACCAGGGTCGGCCGCGGCATCACGCGCGACACCTATGGACCCGGCGAGAATTTCGCGCACCGGCTTGCGGAACGCGTGGCGCGCGCGCTGGGGCTGGAGGTGGCAAAGGACGCCGCCCTCAATCTCTATATGACCTTGCCGGGCCGGCGCCGCGACCTGCCGCGCTTCGTCACGGGCTCGCACATGGATTCGGTGCCGGAGGGCGGCAACTACGACGGCGCGGCCGGCGTCGTCGCGGGTCTTTCCGCCGTTGCCGGACTCAGAACCCACGGCATCGTGCCGCAGCGCGATATCACCGTCATGGCGATCCGCGGCGAGGAAGCAGCGTGGTTCAACAGCTCCTACATCGGCTCCCACGCCGCCTTCGGCAAACTCGCGACCGATGCCTTCGAGGTGCCGCGTTCCGACACCGGGCGCACGCTCGCGGATCACATGATGGAGGCCGGCTGCGACGTCGCGGCGCTGCGCCGCGGCGAGGCCCATCTAAACCCCGCGACAATCGCCGCCTTCCTCGAGGTCCATATCGAACAGGGACCGGGGCTCGAGCAGGCCGGCCTGCCGGTCGGCATCGTCACCGGGATTCGCGGCTGCCTGCGCCATCGGGACGCTAGGTGCCTGGGCGCCTATGCGCATTCGGGCGCCGCCCCGCGCCGCCTCCGGCAGGATGCGGTGGCGGCGACAGCCGAGCTGGTCTACCGCCTCGGCGAAACCTGCATCGCGATGGAAAATGCCGGCGCCGATCTGGTCTTCACCGTGGGCCAGTTCAATACCGATCCCGCGATTTCCGCGCCCAGCAAGGTCGCGGGCGAGACCCGCTTTGTCCTCGACTTCCGCGGCCTCGAGGGGGCGGTCATGCGCGGCGCCAGCCATGCCGCCGCTCGGCTGGCCGAAGAGGTCGCGGCGCGGCACAAGGTCCGGTTCGATCTGGGTGAGGCTTTGTACAGCTATCCTGCCGTGATGGATCGCCCCTTGCGGCAGCGGCTGAGCGCGCTCGCCGCCGATCTCGAGATTCCCGCGCTGGAGCTCGCGAGCGGCGCGGGTCATGACTCTGCCGTCTTTGCGACCTTCGGCGTGCCGACCGGCATGATTTTCATCCGAAATGCCAACGGCAGCCATAATCCCGACGAAGCGATGGAGCTGTCGGATTTCGGACTCGCCGCCGGGCTGCTCGCCGCCCACTTCGCGCGCGACGAGGCCTAGCGGCCACTCCCGCGCTCGTCCTTTCCACGCTAGGCGATGGGACGGCGAAACACGCTTGCAAGCCGCTACGTGGGGTCCGAAAACTGGTGGAACGACGCCAATGATCGCTCTTTCCAGCGCGGTTCATCGCCGGCAACGCGCGGGACAGCACTTGTCTCAGGCGCGATAGTTTAGTCCCGGACGCCATAGTAGGGTTTTGGCGAGCCTGGTTTGCTGGGGAACAAGGATTTGAACGAGGATCGCGCGCGGGATCTGATCGGCTACGGTGCCAAGCCGCCCCATCCTCGCTGGCCGGGCAACGCCCGCATCGCCCTCAACTTCGTGGTCAACTACGAAGAGGGCGCGGAATACACCCTGCTCAACGGCGACAATCGCCCGGAGACGATCCTGTCCGAAGTCGGCGCCGCTCCGCCCGTCATGGGCTTGCGCGACCTCAACATGGAATCCATGTACGAATATGGCGCCCGTGCCGGGGTCTGGCGGGTGTTGCGGGCTTTCAAGGAACGCAACGTCGTGCCGACGGTCTATGCGGTGGGCCTCGCCCTGCAGCGCAACCCGCGCGCGGCGGAAGCGATCGCCGGCGCCGGCTGCGACGTGGTCTCGCACGGCTGGCGCTGGATCGACTATGCCGAGGTCGGCGAACAACTCGAACGCGACCACATCAAGCAGTGCGTCGATGTGATCGCCAGGATGACCGGGCGCCGGCCCGTCGGCTGGTATACCGGCCGGCCCAGCCTGAACACGCGGCGCCTGGTGGTGGACGAAGGCGGGTTCCTCTATGACGGCGACGCCTATGCCGACGATCTGCCCTATTGGGTGACGGTCGGGCAGCGCGCGCACCTCATCGTGCCGCACAGCTTCGATACCAATGACAGCCGCATGGCCCGGAACCAGGATCTGCCGACTCCGGATCTGTTCTTCGACTATCTGCGCAGCGCCTTCGATGCGCTCCATGCCGAAGGGGCCGACGCGCCGAAGATGATGACCGTCAGCCTGCATTGCCGCCTGATCGGCCGGCCGGGGCGGATCGGCGGCCTCACGCGTTTCATCGATCACGTCCTCAAGCACGATCGCGTGTGGCTGTGCCGGCGCGAGGAGATTGCGCGTCACTGGCGCAAACTCTTCCCGCAGCCGCAGATGATCGCCGACCCCATCACGGCCGCCGAATGAGCCTGCTCCGCAACCGTGTGGCGATCGTCACGGGCGCCAGCTCCGGCATAGGGCGGTCGATCGCATTGCGGTTCGCGGCCGAGGGTGCGATCGTGATTGCCGCCGATCTGCGCGAAGATCCGATCGAAGGCGGCGAGGCGACCGTCGCCCTGGTCCGGAGAGACGGCGGGCAGTGCTCGTTCCAGCGTACCGATGTGTCGCGCTGGCCGGATCTCGATGCGCTGGTCGGCGGGACCGTCCGGCAGCACGGCCGGCTCGACATCATGGTCAACAACGCGGCGACCTATACCGGCACCACGCTGCTGGAGACGACCGAGGAACAGTGGAACCACGTGATGGCGGTCAATTTGACCGGCATGTTCTTCGGCTGCAAGCGCGCGGTGCAGCAGATGCTGACCCAGCAGCCGGTCGGCGAGGCGCGCGGACGGATCGTCAACATCTCATCGCAGCACGGCATGATCGCCGCACCGCGGGATTGCGCGTACGGCGTCAGCAAGGCGGGCGCCGTCTACATCACGCGCCAGATTGCGGTCGATTTCGCCAAGGACCTCATCATCTGCAACGCCGTTGCGCCGGGCAAGATCATCACCGGCAAGGCATCGGCGGACAGCGATCCGGCGCGGCTGCAATACGCGCGGGGACGTACGCCCTGGCCGCGCCTGGGCGAGCCGAAGGATGTCGCCGGCGCCGCCTTGTTCCTGGCGAGCGACATGGCGAGCTACATCACCGGCCACAATCTGATGGTCGATGGCGGATGGATGGCGGGTTGAGATGGTGAGCATGCAATGAAAGTGCTGGTGACGGGCGGCGGTGGCTTCGTGATGGCGAATTTCGTTCGCCACTGGCTGGAGTCCGACCCTGGCCATCAGGTGGTGGCGCTGGACGCCACGCCGCTGGACGATGCGGCGCGGCGCTACTTCGCGCCGGTCGCGGAGCGCCTGCGCTTCATCGAAGGCGATGTGGCATCGCCGGCGACCTGGGTGAAATTGCCGACCGATGTCGACTACGTGGTGCACGGCGCGGCGGTGACGCCGTACCCCTACACCGATGGCGCGGGCCTGCGCCACGATCCGGAGCGCGAAGACCCGCTGCGCGTCCTCAATGCCAACATCATGGGAACCGGCCAAGTGCTGAACTGGGCGCGAAGCCTACCGGGCCTGTGCCGGTTCGTGTACGTCAGCACGGGCTCGGTCTACATCGATTCCGTGCCGGCGCAGGAGGAGCGGTTCTTCCCACTGCCGGAGGACGGATTCATTGGCCCGACCGCGCTCTACGACGTCACGAAATACTCGAGCGAGCTGATCGCGCTGCGGTTCAAGCAGCTCTACGCCATGGACCTCGCGATCGTACGCCTCTCCAGCGTGTTCGGCCCGATGGACCGCCAGACCGCCGCGCGCAACGTCCGCAACGTCATCAATCGCGTCACCCACGCCGCGGCCGCCGGGCGCACGCTCAAGGCAGATTCCGCCGACGCGGTCGGCGACTATGTCTATGCGCCCGATGTCGCGGGAGCGCTGCGCCGGATGCTGCTGGCGCCGCTCGGTGGGCTGCATCACGACGTCTACAACCTCGCCGGCGGCGTCACGTCGACCGTGCGCGACCTTGTGGCGCTCGCCGCCGCCGCCGCTCCCGGCTTCAAGATGGAGGTCGTCGATGCGGCAGTGGCTGAGCTGCGGACCGTGCCGGACCGTCGCACCGGAAAATGGGCGGCCTACGACATTGCCCGGGCCGAGAAGGATCTGGGCTGGAGTCCGCGCCCGCTGGCGGAGGCCGTGCGCGACTACATCACGTGGCTGCGTGCGGAAGGGAAATGAAGGCGGCCGGATGAAGCAAGAGAGTCCGGACGAAGAAGTCTGAAGAGTGACCATGGACGGTCGATCGACCCGCCGCAGCGGCGGCGGGGTGTCATGCCTACCAACAGAAACCTCGAAACGACTTGGACAGTGGAGACATCTGATGAAGAACGACAGAATCCTGGATTTCCTGAGGCGGCGGCTGACCGAAGTCGAGAACGACCTGGTCGACGAGTTGGCCTCCGGCCGCATCGGCCGGCGGGAGTTCCTGCGCCACGGCTCCGTGCTTGGCTTGTCCATGCCGATCCTCGGAAGCATTGCCGGAGCCATGGGCATGCCGTTGTTGTCGCGCCCAACCTACGCGGCTGCGCCCGGCGGCACGATCCGCGTCGCCAGCCAGGTTCCCGCCGGCAAGGTCGACCCCGTGACGGTCGACGACCAGGGCGGCCTGATGATGCTGCACCAGGCCGGCGAGTTCCTTTCCATATCCGGGCCTGATCTCAAGCTGAAACCGTGGCTGGCGGAGAGCTGGAAACCCAACGAGGACGGCACGGTCTGGACGTTCAAGATTCGCCAGGGGGTCAAGTTCCACAACGGCAAGACCATGACGGCGAAAGATGTGGCCGCATCGGTCGAAAGGCTGGCCGATCCGAAGAACTCGTCGAACGCCCTGTCGGTGTTCAAAGGGACGTTGTCGGTCGGCAACACCAAACAGGTCGATGACTACACCGTTCAGTTCCACCTCGATGCGCCGAACGGCAACTTCCCCTATCTGGTTTCGTCGGACAACTACAACCTCATCATCATACCGGCGGACTACGCCGGCGATTTCGAGCAGAACTTCACCGCCACCGGTCCGTTCAGGCTCGAGAAGTTCACGCCCAAGGTCGGCGCCTCCTTCGTGCGCAACGACGATTATTGGGGCGACAAGGCGCTGCCGGACCGCACGGTCTGGAGCTTCTACGACAGCCAGCAGGCGATGGCGCTGGCGCTCCAGGGCGGTCAGGTGGATGTCATCACCCAGGTTCCTGCCGTCGGCAGCCAGGGACTCTTGAACGATCCCAATCTGCAGATCATCACCGCGCGCAGCTGCGCGTGCGAGCAGGTGCACATGCGGGTGGATATGGATCCGTTCAAGGACAAGCGCGTGCGGCAGGCCGTTGCGCTCACGCTCGACCGCGAGGGCATCGTCAAAGGCCTGTTCCAGGGCCGCGGCAGCGTCGGCAACGATAGCCCCTTTGCCCCGGTCTTCCCCTCGACCGACACGACGGTCGAGCAACGGAAGCAGGATATCGCGAAGGCGAAGGAGCTGCTCGCGGCGGCAGGCGTGCCGAACGGCTTCAAGGTGAAGCTCACCACCGAGAACTATCTCGAAATCCCGCAGTACGCCGTGCTCATCCAGAATGCCTGCAAGAAAATCGGCATCGAAGTCGAGCTGAATGTCGAAGCGCAGAATGCCTACTACGGCAAGGCGGTTTTCGGGCAGTCGGACTGGCTGGACTCGGTCATGGGAATCACTGACTACGGCCATCGCGGCGTGCCGAATGTGCTGCTCTCCGCGCCATTGAAGAGCGAAGGGACCTGGAATTCCGCGCACTTCAAGAACAAGGAGTATGACCAGCTTGTCGTGGACTACATCAAGGCGCTCGATCTCGGCGCACAGAAAGCGGTGGCGGGAAAGATCCAGCGGCTTCTGCTCGATGAAACGCCGATCATCTTCGGCTATTTCTACGATTATCTGACGCCGGCAAGAAAGGACCTGAAGGGCATTCCGCCGGTTCCGAATCGGCTTTTCTTGGCCCAGGCGACCATCGCCTGACTGTCCAGGTTCTCGCGGCGGGGGCTCGGCCCCTGCCGCGAACATCTTCCCAGTGGATCATGACAGGTACCGAACTCGGCCTGGACGAGACCGGCGGCGCGCCGGCTGAGGTCGTCCCGCGGTCTCGGGAAAAATGGATCTTGGCCGCGACCGTCGTCGCCTCCACCATGGCGTTTTCCGACATGACGATCGTCAATGTGGCTTTGCCCGTCCTTCAGCGCGATCTCGGAGTCACGTTCTCGGCGCTGCAATGGGTGGTCGAAAGCTACACGCTCATGCTATCCGCGCTTGTTCTGGTCGGCGGCGCGATCGGTGACGTCTATGGCCGGCGGCGGGTATTCATTGCCGGCATCGTGATCTTCGCGGCGGCGTCCGCCGGCTGCGGCCTCTCGCAAAGCGCCGGCTTGCTGATCGCCGCCAGGGCGGTTCAGGGCGTCGGCGCCGCGCTCATGATGCCCGGCAGCCTCGCCATCGTATCCGCCAGCTTCCCCCGCGAACGGCAAGGGCATGGCATCGGCATCTGGTCGTCCTTCACCGGCATGTCGACGGCCCTCGCGCCCGCGCTCGGCGGATGGCTGATCGACGTGCTGTCGTGGCATGCGGCGTTCCTGATCAATCTGCCGCTCGCGGCGATCTCGGTCGCCATTGCGCTCAGGCATGTCCCCGAGAGCCGGCCAGAGCAGCGGCGACGGCTTGACGTGACCGGCATGCTCTTGGCCATCGTCGGCCTTGGTGCCTTGACCTACGGCCTGATCGGTGCCGGAGGGTGGGGCTTTCGCGATCCTCGGAGCTTCGGTCCGATACTTGTCGGGGTCACGGCGCTGGCTTTGTTCGTCTTCGCGGAGACCCGCACCGCAGATCCGATAGTCCCTCTGAGGCTTTTCCGCGTTCCCGGCTTCGGGGCCATTCAGGCTTTCACGTTCCTGCTCTGGGCGGCACTTCACGGCACGACATTCTTCGTCCCGCTCCGCCTGATGCAGGTGCACGGCTTCGCTCCGACGGAGGCCGGCGCGGCACTGCTGCCGCTGGTCGTGACATCATCGATCCTGTCACGCTATTTCGGCCGGCTCACCGATCGAATTGCGCCGCGAACGCTCCTCATTGCCGGAGCCTGCCTGACCGGGGCCGGTTTCCTTTATCTGGCAATGCCGGATTCGAGCGCGCGCTATGTTGTCGGCTTCTTGCCGGCCCTTCTGTTGATGGGAATCGGGATGGGCGTGTGCCAGGTTTCCGTCACCGTCGTGGCGATGAACGCCGCAGGGCGCACCAATGTCGGTACCGCCTCGGCAATCAACAATGCGGCGGCGCGCACCGGTGGCCTCGTGGCTATTGCTGTCTTCGGTCTGATCCTGGTCAACGGCTACGATGATGCGCTGGCAATGAGCCTGCATAGCGCTGGGCTTCCTGCGGCAGTTCAATCGGCCATCGAGCAGCAGCACGGCAAGCTTGCGGGGTCAGTACTTCCGGCCGGCCTCACGCCGGATCAGCATGACGTCGCCGCAATGATCATCGCCCGTTCATTCGTGGCGGGCTACCGGCGCGCTATGGTGTTGGCCGCAGCCATGGCGTTCGCGAGCGCGTTGATGGCGGCGAGATCCTTGCCGACCCGCCCCCGACGCTGATTCATTCTTCGCGGCCAGGCTGAGCGCTTCTCCAGCCTTGCCTGGCGCTTTCGGGACGACGCGCCGGTTCAGCGGCGGCAACGAAGAGCACCGGAATCGCTGACCCAGGTCTGGGCCGTGAGCGTTGGGCTGGTCCGCCACGCATTTCCAGCAATCGGCCTCGCCAGCATCACGGTCACAAGCTACCACTTGCACAAGCACTTCTCCTTTCGAACGAAGCGGGATGCGGTTTGATGGTTCGTGCTCGCGCTCCTTTCGCTGGGGCCTCGATGCATATCGCGTCCTCCGCGCGGGTTCATGGGCTATTCGATCTCCCTCGCCGGTTTGCGGACGAAAACAAAATGCCTGTCGAGCCGGTATTTCGAATAGAAGCTGATCGCCAATCCTATTGCGCCACCGAGATAGCGCATGATGTCTTCCTCGAAGATCAGGTGAAATGCATATTCCGTGCACCAGAATATCAGGACCGTAAAGACACTGACGACCGTATAGAGATAGAACAGCTTTGCATCGTGCAGCAGCGAATCCGGCTGGAACTTGAAGATCAGCCGCCTCTCGACCGAGTACTTCAGCGGCAGCACGATCCCCGTCGCAATCACGATCGATCCTTCGACATCCAGCGGCCCATCATAGATCCAGGTGATGATTGCCTGCAGCAGCAGGTTCAGCATGCTGGCCGAGGTTGCAATCGCGGTATAGCGAAGAGCCAAGGTGTAAGAGGTCATGACGGCACGGCCGTCGTCGCCATAATGGCCACCGTCAGATCGCTGACAGGACAACGACGATCACGAGACCAAAGACCCACCAGCTGACCCAATCCTTGAGGGCAAAGACGATCGGGTCGTCATGGAGTTTCCTCCGGCGCGCGACGATAAGCACGCGGCTCAACCAATAGAGCACCAGGGGGCAGATCAGCCAAAGCACCAAGGGGTGCGAGTAAAGGGAGGCGACAGTGCTGGACGATATGTAGAAGGCCAGGACCGTGATGGCATTGACGCCGGAAGCTGCGGCGAGGGCGACCATCACATCCATGTCGGCAATGCGATAGCCGCGATCCTTCGTATCGGGCAGATCCCTGTCGAGCTTCGTCGTCAGCTCGACGTAGCGCTTGATCAGGGCCAGCGAGGTAAAGATCAAGATGGAAAAGCCGAGCAGCCATTCCGACGGCTTGAGATCGGTCGCGGCGCCGCCGGCGACGACACGAATGGTATAGAGGCCTGCCAGCACGATGACGTCAACCATCACTTTCCGCTTGAGATACAACGAATATGCTGCCGTAACCGCACAATAGAGAAGCAGGATCAGCAGGAGCTCGAGCGACACCGATGCGGCCAGTGCGGCGGCGGCAGCGAACAGGATCGGAATCGCGAACGTGGCCGCGGCGATCGGAATGTCGCCGTGTGCCAGCGGCCGCATGTGTTTCGTCAAGTGCGTCCGGTCGGCCTTGAGATCCACCAGATCATTGAGCAGGTAAGCGCTCGACGCGCAGAACGAGAAAGCAATAAAGGCGATCAGGGTGGGGAACAGCAGGTCGAGCCGATGCGCCGCCAACGGCGGAACGAAGATCAGTGCGTTCTTGGCATACTGGTGGATGCGGAGTGCCCGAAGCCAATCCCGCAACGTCGATCGAACGCGCGGAATTTCCTCCACGTGCCCATGGCTCTGCCGCAACCTTCTCAGTACGGCGCTGCGCGTGCCGATCGCATAGGCGATTGCCGCATGCTGCCAGGCGGCAAGGTCGGCTGCGCGATCGCCGACATAGTCGAAATTCCCGCCACCTAGCGTCGCACACAGCCGGTCGGCTTTTCGTTGGCTCGAAAGATCGTGGACCCCATCCGATGCAATGACGCCATCGAAACCGCCGAGGTGCTCGGCGACCGCCTCCGCGTGCCGCTGGTCGCTTGCGGTGGCAAGATAGATTGGCCGTCCCTCGCGCCGCGCCTCGCCGATCAAATCAAGGATTGCCGCTTCGTAGGGCAGGGTCTTGTAGTCGAGTGTCGATGCCGATGCCAGATAGGCCTTGAGGGGCGCCTTGCCCTTCAACAGGTTCCGGAATATCGCCCAATGGTGGGCGGGACCGTCGGCAATGGTGTTGAAATAGCTTTCATAGAGCAGGTCTGTCCGGACCAGCGTTCCATCGAGATCGATGACCAACGGCCTTGTCACGCGCTGCACGGCATCTTCCGCCATTCCATCCGCACCCCGGCTTTGGTCGCGCATCCTGCAGAGCACCACGTGCCATTGCTACGGTAGATCAACGGAACGCTCCGGTCAGAACCGATCGAGATCGCGGCGCTGCGGTGCAGTGCTCAGGACCGGCGTAACCTCGAAGATCCGATACCGACCATCCTGTTCCGCGGCAAGGCGCAAGCTCGCGGGGCAGGCGGCCGGCGGACAGGTCCAGAGCGATGCAAGTTCCGGCCGTGAGCCGATGTAGGCTTCATCAAGGACCAGGTACTGCAAGCCCTTCGTCCGCATCGTTTCGACCAGTTGATCGGGAGAAGCGTCCGGGGCAACCCCGGCGAAATAGGCACTGGGCAGGATCCTCCTGTCGTTTGCGTAATACGAAGCCACGTCCGACCGCGTGATAGACATGACATTGATGGGGCGCGCCTCGGTGAGCGAAGCGAGAGCGACAGCCGCGGTTTGCAACGGATGGTCCAGCAGCTTCTTGCGCGACATCGCGATGTTCGAGTACGCACCCAGCAGGATCAGTGGCGTGGCGATAGCGGCGGCAAAGATGGGCCGGCCGATCTGCCGTCCCACGCTTGAACGAACGAGAAAGATCCGCTCCATCAGGACGATTGTCCCGATGATCACGAACGGGCTGTAGGGCACGACATATCGGGGGTTTGCGAGATAGAAGGACATCGGAAGGAGCGGGGACACCATGAATGCGCAGAAGCCGAGGGCTTCCCAAATATCCGAGGTCTTGTCGAGCCTAAGCGGAAACTGCCAGAATCGGTCGCGCCATGCGCCGGCCGCCAGGACGAGGCACAGAGCAGCGAGGACCGCCAGGTTCTCTTTGATGGCGTATTTTGCGTGACGGACGAGGTTCGTCCGGGTCCGGTGGATATCGTCGCCCAGCGTGGATTGGGTCCCCTGCTTGATATAGAGATACTTTTCCAGGGGGCTGCCATTTTCCAACAGTTCCGCGTTGCCATACCGGATGTTGTGCTCAGACTTGCTGGTCAAGGTGAAATGGCCGACATTTTTCGACAGGAACGCGGCATAGGGCGCATAGATGACAGTGAGCGGCGCCGCGAAGATGAGAGTGTACATCGCCAATCGAGCCACCAACCCCGATCGAAATCGCGGTGGCGCCTGTCGCAGTAGCAAGTCGATCCACAACAGCCCGATCAAGGCCAGCGCAATGCCCATTCCTTCCGGTCGAGTCAGCGTAGCCCAGCCGGTGAATCCGCCGGCCACTACCAGGTTGAGAGGGTTTCGCCTGGGCTGGCGGATGAACCTGAGGACGAAGTATCCGGCACCGGTGATGGCGGCCATGAATGTCATCTCGGTCAGAGCCACCGTCGCGTGGTCCATGATGTAGGCGTTCACGACTACGAACAGGATGGCGACGAGCGCCATTGTCCTCGAGATGTAGAATCGGCAAATCAGATAGGTGAACAAACAGGCGAGCGCCAGGCCGATCACGTTGATGATCAACGCTGCCTCGACCAACTCGAAGCCGGCGAGGTAGAGCGGCACGACAGTCAAGCCGTAGCCAGGGGGGAACAGCAGGTGTGGCTGGCCCAGGTACGTGTAGCCACGGCCCGCAAAGAAGTTGGCCGCCGGAATGAGATATTTGAATGCGTCCAGGACAGCCGCCAGCCCTCTGGAATCGTGGAGCGCGAAGTTCGCGGCAAAGAGGACCAGCCATGCTCCCAATAAGCCGTATTGGAGTGGCGACGGTCGCTTCTTGCCCTCAGTCCGTTGTTCCATGCAAATCCTCCCGCTTTATGCGGCAGAATACGTGTTCGGCCGTTCAGGCCACCTTATGTGCGCGGATGAACCAATGGTATTCCAGCCGCGATCAAGATCGCTTCTCTAACCGCTGGCTGGCGCAAGTTCGATGATCCTATTATTCGCCCGGCCTTCCCACGACAAGGCGCAAGCTCCTAGGGCAGGCATCGGGCGCACGATGGTGATGTCAGTCCACGCTCTATGAACTCCTGGCAGACCTGTTCGCCGCCCCATTTCGTCTGGTGGTAGAGATCATCCGGGCCGATCGGGGTATCTTCGTTCCGCGCGCCCCCGTGTAGTGCCGGACGCGCTGCAATGAACGATCTTTCCGACGGAATGCCGCTCCGACGCGGCCAGGATGTTCCGGGTGCCGTCGATTTGGCATGGCGATAGAAGTCCGCCGATTGCCTAAATGCCGCCGCGAGGTGGAAGACCATCTCGTGGCCCACCACCGCCTTGTCGGCGAGATCGGCGTCAGCGGCCGATCCGACGACGAAACAAGCGCCTGCACCCTCGATCTTTGCGGCCGATGCGTTCCGCTCAACATCGAACATGGTGACATCGTGGCCGCGCGCGAGGAGCCTCTGGACCAGATGCACCCGGTAGGCCCCATCGCGCCGGTTACCGACACGTGCATGACCATCGCTCCCCTGAAGCCTGGATCCTGCCACCGGCCGGAAATGAAGATAGCGTGACCAGTGTTCCTTATCCAGGCGAGACCGAAGCCGACGATCGATCGGAGCGCGACAGATTTGTGAAATGTCACAGCATTCGATGGTGCAAGGACCCGCTACGGCCCCGCGATCGACCTGCGCGACATGGCAGCGCGGACCGGGTTGATCAGGCAAGAGCTCCGCTTCGATCTTACTGATGCTCGCCATCGCCAGCGCCGCGGTCCTGGCGGCCGCGCCAATCGTGGCCGGCTGGGTGACGGCCAGGCGGTACGACCTCGGCTACATGCTTGTCCTGGCTGCCTGCGTGAGCGGCTGCGTGAAGGTCACTCGGACCATTCCGCGCGTGATGATCATAGCCTGCGGCAGCCGGCGCGCGGTGGCGCTGCTGAACGGCTTGGGATGGCTGGGGATCATGTAAGCGCGATCGGCGGGATCTTGGGATCCGTTTGGGGCTTATCGGCCTAGTCTTCGGCGTGGCCCTCGGCGGTTTCTCACAACCCTGCCCATGGTCCTATTAGCTGTCCGCGCTGTGCGTAATTTCACAGATACTAAGAGTTAAGTCACATGGGCCTTGCCCCGGAGTTCCTTTTTCCACTTGTTAGAGTATTGTCACGGTAGTTCCTCCTTCCGCGCTGGCTATCGTAGCCCCCGAATGACTGTTCAATTCGGGAGTGATCTCGATTGGCAGACGATTGCGGCGATGGAGCAATCAAGCTGTCCCTTGTGGTGCCGCTGTACAATGAAGCGGACAATGTCAGCGCTTTGCATGACGCGATCTCCAATGCGCTGGCTGGCCTGGGCGCCAACTACGAGATCGTGTTCGTGGATGACGGCAGCAAGGACGATACCTTCCGGCTGGCCGCCGATCGGGTCGCACTGGATCCCCGTCTGCGCGTAGTTCGCTTGGCGCGCAACTACGGCCAGACGGCTGCAATGGCGGCCGGAATCCAGGAATCGCGAGGCACCGTCATTGTTACCATGGATGGCGACCTGCAGAACGACCCGGCCGATGTGCCTCGGCTGCTCGCTTTCATCGACGAAGGCTTTGACATCGTGGTCGGCTGGAGGAGGAAACGCAGAGATGGCGCCGTGCGCGTTTTCGTCTCCAAGGTCGCCAACCAGATCATGACCCACATCATGGGCGTCCGCGTCAGGGACAGCGGATGCTCGCTGAAAGCATTCAGGTCGGAACTGATCAAGTCGCTCCCGCTCTATGGCGAGATGCACAGGTTCATACCGGCGCTGTCGACGCTGGCGGGGGCGAGGCTTGCGCAGATCGAGGTCAACCATCATCCGCGGCGCTTTGGCGTGTCCAAGTACGGCTTCACCCGCATCTACAAGGTCATGCTGGACATCATTTCGATCAGAATGCTGCTGAGCTATGCCTGGCGCCCATTCCTCTGGCACAGCACCATGACGATGATCGCTGGCGCGATCGGATTGATCCTAGTGGTTGCCGGGTTCGGAATCGAGCAAGGGCAGGCGCTGGTGGTCGAGGCGACCGTCGGCATGCTGTTTCTGTCCTTGGCGCTGTTCCTGGTTGCCTGGGGACTGATCGGTCTGCTCATGGCGTCGAGCGATCGGCGGATCGCCAGCTTTGCCTCGCTTGCGGCGGACCTGAATTCGAGACTCAAGCCCGCCGAAAAGGAACTCCGACATGGCTCTTGAGGTGACGGAATCCCGGAAGTCGATCTCCGTCGTCATAGTCGTGGGCGACCGGTTCGAAGACACGGAGACGATCTACCGCAGCTACAGCGATGGCTTGGCCCTCGCGCAAAGCGAGTATGAGTTCGTCTACGTCATGGATGGTTTCAAGCCCACCGTCCTTGCCGCGCTCAATGCTCTTCGCAGCCGCGGGGAGCCGATCATCATCGTTCCGCTGCCGCGGCGGTTCGGCGAGATGGCTTGCCTGCGCGAGGGCGTCAAGCATGCACAGGCGGAACGGATTCTGGTTCTGCCTCCTTATCTGCAGGTCATGCCCGAATCGACGCTGAAACTGATCGAGGCGTTGGACGCGGCGGACGTGGCGGTGGCCAAGCGCGACCGGCGTGCCGACAACGTCATCAACCGGCTGCGCGGCCGTGGCTTCCGCAGGATGGCGCGGATCGCCGGTTCGTCATTCGAGGATCTGGGGTGCGTGGCGCGCGCCTTTCGGCGCGAAGCGGTGGCCGACTTCCTGGCGCAGGACATTCCGTACGCCTTCCTGCCGCTGTTCGCCGAACGCGCGGGATTCGTCGTGGCCGAGGTTTCGCTGGCGCAGGCCGCGTCGGACACCACGATCCGGTCGCATCATCCCAGCGCATACTTCGAAAGCGTGCTGGATCTCGTGACGACCGCGTTCCTTCTGAAGTTCACCAACAAGCCGTTCCGTTTCTTTGGATCGATCGGCTTCTGCTCGGCCATCGTCGGCGTCCTGCTCTGCGTCCAATTGGTGGTCGAAAGGTTCGTTTGGAACACGCCGATGAACGAGCGGCCCCTGCTCATTCTGGCCGTGCTGCTCATCGTTCTCGGAATTCAGATCGGGACCGTGGGGCTGATCGCCGAGATCATCATTTTCACGCGCACCACGGCGAAATCGACCTATCGCATCCGGCAGATCGTGGAATCCGCCCCGGGCAAGCCCGAGGCGCGGCGGACCGGCGAGCAGCGATCCGGCTTCCTGGGAACCGCCGGCGAGATCCTATGAACTCTGCCGATGTTCTTATCGTGGGGTGCGGAATACAGGGCGCCACCATGGCTCTTTGCGCCGCGCGCCGGGGGCTGAGGCCGCTGGTTCTCGAGCGTGATCGGCCGGCCTCGGGAGCGACCGGAAACAGTTTCGGGATCGTTCATGGCGGCCTGCGATATCTCCAGTCGCTCGAGCTGGCGCGATGGGCGCGGTCGCGGCGGCAGCAGAAATGGCTTCTGGATGCCTTTCCGGCGCTGGTTCGGCCGCTTGCATGCACCATGCCGCTCTATCGCCGGCGGCTCCGCTCGCCGTCTCTCTTCGAGGCGGCTTTCCTGACGGACCGGGCGCTTGGAGCGTTGGTCGGCCGACATCGAACGCTCCCTGCGGACCGGGTGATTCGCAATGGCGCATTCGAGGGTGCGAAGATCGTTAAGCAGGGCGGGCTTGTGGGGGCTGCCGTCTGGCATGATGCCGCGATCGCCGATGCACGCGCCCTTGTCGACGCCATCCTATCGCAGGCCGGCGGTGGGGCAGACATTGTCCGCGCGCACCTGGAGGTGGAGAGCCTGATCCTCGAGAAAGGCCGGCTGGCCGGTCTGCGCGCCACCGATCTGCACAACGGGCGCCAGGTAGTCTTGGCAGCGCCAACGGTTGTGCTCTGCGCCGGTGCCGGTTCCCGCGACCTCGCCGCGCGCCTCGATCGTGACGAACCGCGGCTGAGCAGCGCTGTCCTTGGGTTCAATCTTCTGCTCGACCTCGATGCCGGGCTTTCCAGTGCCATAGCCGTCTCGCCCGATCCGGGGCGTGGCCGAAGCTACTTCCTTCGTCCGACCCCGGACGGCTTGCTCGCGGGCACCTTCTACCTGCCGTGCCCAGTTGCCGCTTCGACTGAGGTGCCTGCACAGGCGGTTGCGGAGTTTCTGGGCGAGCTCGACCGCTGCATTCCGGACCTCAGGCCCAGCAAGGCCACGGTCCGCAAGGTGATGGCCGGCCTGTTGCCGGATGCCGACGGCACCGGGCGCACGCTGAAGTCCGACGATTTCTTCTGGGATCACGGGAAGACCGGCGGACCGCACAGCCTCTACACTGTGCTCGGCACCAAACTGACGACTGCGGAGGCGCTCTCGAACCATGCGGCCAACCGCATCTGGCCCGGAAGGCCGGCATCCAGCGCCATGTCCGCGCATGACACGTTCCGGCGCAATGGAGATGCCGGGGTGGCCCGGGAGGAGGCGGCACATGGGGGCTGATCCAGCGGGACCCGGCGAGATCGCCATCGATGCGCACGTTCACCTCTACGAAATGGATCGTGCCGAAGACCTCCTGAGATCATCGGTACGAAACTTCGCGCACGCCAGCGGCGTTTCATCGCGGGTCGCCGCGCTGATGCTGACCGAGAGCGCCGGTTACGACGCTTTCTCGCGGCTTCGAGAGGCCGGATCGGCGGGGGATGTGAAGCTCGAAAGATGCGCAGAGCAGGAACTGCTGTGCGCCGCGATCGGCGGTTGGCGGCTGCTGATCCTGGCCGGCCGGCAGATCGTGAGCGCGGAAGGGCTGGAAGTGCACGCGCTGTGCACGACCGCCAAGCCGCGCGACGGCAAGCCGCTCGCGCGCGTGCTCCACGAGCTTGACGAGCTTGGCGCGCTGGTGGTGCTGCCCTGGGCGGTCGGCAAATGGCTGGGGCGCCGCCGCGCCGCCGTCAAGAACGCGTTGGCAGGCAAGAGCCCCGATCGCCTCTTTCTCTCGGACAACTCGGCACGGCCCCATTTCTGGCATGAGCCGCTGTTCCACCAGGCAGAAAAGATCGGCGTCAAGATCCTTGCCGGTTCGGATCCGCTCCCGCTGCCGGGCGCGCAGCGCCGGGTCGGCAGCGTGGGCTGTGCGGTCCACGTCGGGCTGTCCGAGGCGACGCCGGTATCCGACCTGAAAGCGGCGCTGCTCGATCCACGGCGCGCGGTTCGCCGGTTCGGAAGCATGGACACGCCCATTCAGTTCCTGGCGAATCAGATGCGCTTGAGGCTCGGCGACATCGCAGTCCGGGCGTGAGGGGGAGGTGCGACATGCGCGTCCTCTTCCTCGCCCCGCAGCCCTTCTTCATCGAGCGCGGGACTCCGATCGCCGTGAAGCTGGCGGTGACCACCTTGTGCGGCGCCGGCCACCATGTCGATCTCGTCACGTTCCATGGCGGCAGCGACGTGCGCATCGACAATCTTCGGCATTTCCGGATCGCCAGGCCGCCTTTCGTCAACCGTGTGCCGATCGGATTCTCGATCAGCAAGGTGATCTGCGACCTGTGGCTGGCGGCGAGAGCCTTTGGGCTGATCCGAGCCGGCCGGTACGACGTGGTGCATGCGGTGGAGGAGGCCGTGTTCCTGGCGCTGGCGGCTAGGCCCTTCAAGCGATTCCAGCTCGTCTACGACATGGATTCGCTGATGTCGGATCAGCTCATCGACAAGTGGTCGTGGCTGCGGCCCCTGCGGCCGGTTCTCGCCTGGTGGGAGCGTTTCGCCGTCAGGAGAGCTGATCTCGTCCTTCCTGTCTGCCGCTCCATCGCCGATCGCGTCGCGCCGTTCGCGCACCCGCGGCGCCTGCATCTCATGCCCGATGCGGTGCTGGAGCAGGCCGAAGGCCAAAGCCCGCAGACCGAGGATCTGCGGGCGAGGTTCGGCGTGGCCGGCCCTCTCATGCTGTACGTCGGCAACCTTGAAGCGTACCAGGGAATCGATCTGCTGCTGGATGGGCTCGCGCTCCTGGCGCCATTGGAGCGGTGCCATCTCGTGATCATCGGCGGCAATGAGGAGGCGGTTGCGCGGTATTCCGACCGCGTGTCGCGCCTCGCACTGGGATCGCAGGTCCACCTCGCCGGTCCGCGTCCGCTTGCCCAGTTGAACGACTATCTGGCGCAGGCCGATATCCTCTGTTCGCCGCGCCTGAAGGGCGTCAACACCCCGATGAAGATTTACTCCTACATGGCATCGGGCCGCGCCATCCTGGCGACCGATATCCTCAGTCATACCCAGGTCCTGGACGATGCCACGGCGCTGCTGGTGCCGCCGACGCCCGAGGGCATCGCCCGCGGGCTTAGGACATTGCTCCAGGATCCCGATCAGCGGGCGCGCATCGGACAAAACGCGGCATTGCACGCCCGCAGCACCTACAGCATCTCCGTCTTCCGGCGGCGGCTTGAAGAGGCCTATGCCTGTCTCGGTAGCAAGTAAGCGTACAAGTAAGCGTAAGAGCGTCGCCGTGAGCGACATTGTGCCATATAGATTCGCAAGCTTTGGAGCTACGCGATGCAGATGCCGCTGACGGCAGCAGCCCAGTCGAGAGCCAGAGCCGGATCGACCATTTGGCCGGCGGTCCTGATCTTACTGATCGCCTTGGCCGTGCGCCTGGC
>DASSBF010000038.1:0-7514 GCA_035699005.1 Dongiaceae bacterium | reverse complement strand
CAGGACATCTTCGAGGTCGGCGACCGGGTCATGGTGCTGAAGCGCGGCGAGAATGTCGGCGAGCGCCGGATCAAGGACACCACCGAGCAGGAAGTGCTGGAGATCATCGTCTCCGGCCGGCGCGAGCAGGCGGCATAGCGGCGTGCCGGGGCCCGGCACCGCGCTCCCGGGAATATTTGTATTACAAAACCAGGCGCGTTGTGCTAGGCTCCGGTTGATGCCATATAATCCGCGCCGACCATGAGAAAGCTGAAGAAAGCCGCAAAGGCCAGGGGGGAGCGCCTTCATCACAGCCTGGCGCAGGATATCGGGGCGCGCATCCTCCGGGAGGAATACGCGCCGGGATCGCTGCTGCCCAACGAAGCGGAGTGGTGCGACGTCTATGGCGTCAGCCGCACGGCGGTGCGGGAGGCGATCAAGATGCTGGCGGCCAAGGGGCTGATCGTGTCGCGGCCGAAGATCGGCTCGCGCGTGCGGCCGCGCGAGGCCTGGAACCTGCTGGATCGCGATGTGCTGGCCTGGTACTGGGCGGCCTCCGACCAGCACCATTTCCTCAGCAATGTGCAGCAGATGCGCGAGATGCTGGAGCCCGAGGTGGCCGCACTCGCCGCGCTCAATCATACCGCGTTGCAGCTCGCCACCATCGAGGGCGCCTTCAAGGGGATGGTCGATTCGACCAACATCGCCGACTGGAACGTCCACGACGTGAGGTTCCATCTCGCGATCCTCGGCGCCGCCGGCAACGAGCTGCTGGTGCCGCTCGGCTTCCTGATCGAATCGGCGCTCAGCAACATGTTCGAGTTCACCGCCTCCCACAACGAGGATGTGCGCAAGGCCCTGCCGCTGCACGAGGCCATCCTGACCGCCATCCGCCGGCGCAGCCCGGCCGCGGCGCGCCGCGCCGCGCGCGCGCTGCTGGCCGACACCAGCAGCGTGATCGGCGCGCCGCGCAAGGGCCGACCTGCCGCGAAGTCCAGGAACGCGGGGCGCAGGCGTTCCGCCTGACCCGGTGCGGCCGGTCGACATCGCGCGGATCGCGCTGTTCCTCGCGTCGGACGATGCGCGCATGTGCAGCGCGCAGGAGTTCACCGTGGATGGAGGTTGGGCATGAGCGAACCGCGCTTGTTGCTGGATGCCAAGGCCGATCTCGGTGAAGGGCCGCTGTGGTCGGCGCGCGACCAGGCGATCTACTGGACCGACATCAAGGCCATGCGGCTCAATCGCTATCGCATCGCGGACGGTGCGACCCATGGCTGGGACATGCCCGACACGATCGGTTGGGCGGTGGAGCGGCGCGCGCGGCCGGGTCTCATCGTCGGGCTTGCCCACGCTGTCGCAGAGCTGACGCTGGATCCGTTCAAGCTCGTGACGCGGTGCGAGATCGAGGCCAACGAGACCGGCAACCGCCTGAACGACGCCAAGGTGGATCCGCTGGGCCGCGTCTGGTTCGGCACCATGCACGGCAACGAGGGGCAGAATTCCGGCGCCTTCTATCGGCTCGACCCGGATTTCTCCGTGCATCGGGTCGACAGCGGCTATATCTGCGCCAACGGCCCGACCTTCAGCCCCGACGGCCATATCGCCTACCACACCGACAGCAACGCGCGCGAAATCTACCGCTTCGACATGCGGCCGGACGGCGGTCTGGCGGGCAAGCGGGTGTTCGCGCGCTTCGAGGAACCGGAGGGCTTCCCCGACGGCATGACGACCGATCGCGAGGGCTGCCTGTGGGTCGCGCACTGGGGCGGATCGCGCATCACGCGCTTCCGGCCCGACGGCACCCGCGACCGCGCGGTGCATTTCCCGGTTTCCCAGGTCACCTCCTGCACGTTCGGCGGCGACCGGCTGGACCGGATGTTCGTGACCTCCGCCCGCACCGGCCTCGGCGCGGCGCGGCTTGCAAAGGAGCCGCTGGCCGGCGGCCTGTTCGCGTTCGATCCTGGCGTGACCGGCTTGGCGACACCCCAGTTCGCCGGGTAGGGCGCGGCCCCAAGCCCCTCGGTTTTACCGAAAAGTAACCGACCTGCGGCCTACTGAGGGGATGGGACTCGATAGAACAGACAGGGACTTGCTCGTTCTATTCGGGATCATCACCCTTGCCACCTTTGGCCTGGCCACCGCCTTCTCCTATGGTGTGCTCCACTGGGGCGATGTCCTTTCCGTCTATCTGCAGATCGGCCTGCTGGGCGTCGCCGCAGGCATCGTGCCGGCGATCGTGCTGCGCACATTCGATGCGCGGCGCATCGGCAAATCGCCGCTCAAGGAGGTCCTGAGCGGATTGTCGGACTTGAGGCTATGGGCGTGGCTGGCCGTTCCCGGGTTCATCGCGCCGATCTTCATGGCAAGCTTCACGATCGCGAAGACCCTGATCGGCATCAAGCTTGGCTTCACGTGGGACGCGTTCTTCGCCGATCTGGACCGATTGCTGTTCGGAACCGACCCCTGGCGCTACACGCATGCGATCTTCGGCACGACGGCGGGTTCCGAATTCCTCGAGTTCTTCTATGTCGGGTGGGGCGCGCCGATGGCATTCTCGATGCCGCTCGTCATCGTGATGGCGCGCCGCGAGCACGCGGCGAAGTTCCTGCTGGCCATGTTCCTGACCTGGGCGGTTGCCGGCCTTTGCCTGGCTGCCCTGTTCTCCTCCGCCGGACCCTGCTTCGCCCATATCTTCGATCCGGCCGTCGCGGAGCGGTTCGCGCCGCTCAACGATCGGCTGGCCCTGCTGCTGGGCAATGACGACGCCATTCGCCTGACCCAGATGTATCTCGCCAAATACTGGAACGCCAAGGTCGCGGTGAAGGGCGGCGGCATATCGGCCTTCCCGTCGGTGCATGTCGGCGTCGCGTTCCTTTACGTCGTCGCATCATGGCGCACGCCGCTGTTGCGCCATGGCTCGATGGTCTTCGCGTCCTTCATCTGGATCGGGTCGATCCATTTCGGCTACCACTATGCGGTCGACGGCATTGCCTCCGCCGGCATCGCCTTTGGCTGCTGGATGGCCGCGGGCAGGATCGTGGCCCTGATCGCAGCGCGGCATCAGCCCAGGTCCGCCTTGGCGTGAGGCGGCCCGGACCGGATCGAACCTGCCGGGCGGTCCTCATGTCTCCATTCAGTGCCGCGGCGACGTGGCTATCCGCCGTCGGCGGCCCGGGCCGTGATGACGACATTCACCTGCATCGCGCCGGTATCGCCCGGGGCAAGCTCCGTCCGCGCCGGGATCGGCCCCGCGACCCCGGCCTGCTCGAGCGCGAGCGCGGACATCTGCGTCAGCAGGAACAGCTTGCCCCAGCGCGCCGCATCGCCGGCGGCGACGCCCCTGCCCTGCACCATGATCTCGTTGGGGAAGCTGCGCAGCGCGCCGCCCAGGGCGAACAGCAGGCCGTCCTTCTTCGCACCGCCGCCGTCCCCCAGCTCGGCGATCAGCACGGTCGTCGGCAAGGTGACGATCACCCGATCGTGGTCGCCGCGCAGGCCGAGCCCGGCGAGCTTCGGATCCTTCGCGAACGAGTTCCTGAGCAGCGACAGCAGATAGTTGGGGCTGCGCGCATCGTCGGCGCTTTCCGGCGTCATGCCGCGCTCGACCTCCTGCGGCGCCCGCAGGTCGAGATGCGCGTGGCCGGGGATCGAGCCGACGATCTTCTGGAACTTGTCGCGGTCGATCGAGACCATGGAGAACAGCAGGACGAAGCAGGCGAGCAGGCAGCTCACGAAATCCGCGAAGCTCATCAGCCACGGCGGCTGCAGGCCCTCCTCCGGCGGAACGATGGCCGATGGCGCGGACCGATGGGGCGCATCCCTCACGGCAACTGCTCCTCGCCGGCGGCCGCCAGCGCCACCGCGATCCCGATCCGCGCAGGATCACACGCCGCGATGCCGATCGAGAATTGCTGCATCGGAGCGCGTTCGGCCGAGAGCGCCGCGCCGATCGCGACCGCCCGCGCCCGGAGCTGCTGGCCGGGCTCGCGCGCGCACAGCCGCATCTCGATATGCGGGACGAGCCGCCGGGGAACGCCGTCCAGGGACAGCACGACCTCGCGCAGGACCTTCGGAAACATCGGCTCGAGCGTGGCGCTCTGCGCCGCGAAGGCGAGGTCGATGGGCAGCCAGAGCACCTGGCGGTCGGCGGCGGGCGCCGGTTTGTCGCCCATCAAGGGAATCAGCGACTGGATGCGGTGGGTCAAGCCGGCGATATAATCGTGCGCCACCTCTTCATCGTTCTTGGCCGGGACGTCTTCCGTCGTGACGGCGTTGCCGGAGAAGGCCTCCTGCAGGCTGGCGATGGCGGCCTCGGACTTGCGCTGGTCATGCAGCGAGATGCTGGTCAGCACGATGAAAAAAGTGAGGATGAGGATGATCAGCCCGACGAAGGTCGGCAGGCTGGGGTTGCGCGCCTGGCCGGTGCCGGTGCGCGGCGGTGCCTGCACGACGGGCGGGCGCCAACGGGTTGCTTGCGTCAAGCTGGCCGGCGGCATCGCTTCGGCAGCAGCCTCTTTCGAGGCGCCGTCCGGAGCTGCTGTTCCTGCGGGCTGGGGATCGTCGCTCGGAACGTCCATGGATCGGGGACCGGTCGCTGACACCGCTCCCATCGACACATATTATGCTTAAGAAGCTGTTAAGCCGCCCGGCCGCAGTGCCCGCTCAGGCCTCGTAGATGGCCAGACCCAGCAGCGTATCCACCTCGGCCCCGTCGCCCGACAGCGGCAGCAGCATGACCCGATAGGTGATGAACTCCTTGGTCGGATGATCCCAGGCGAGGTTGGTGCTGCGGACGCTGACCCGCCGGTCGAGGCACGCCAGATACTGGCGGGTCATCTCGTCGACCGCCTTGCTGGGCGGGTTCTCATCGAGATACTGCCCCGGCTTCACGGTCTCGCGCGCGGTGATCGCCGTTCCAAGCAGGCGGAAACGGAAGCGCGGTGCGGGCCGCCCCGCATCGCGCACGACATCGACCAGGAAGATGTTGGGCAGCAGTTCCACCGGCAGATCGAGCGGATCGATCTCGGCGCGCCTGGGCATGCGGCCCGTGCCCTCGGCCAGACGGTTCCAGTAGGCGAGAAGCAGCGCCCACCTGCGGTCTGGATTGTCCGCGATCCACTGCCGCGCATCCGCATCGAGCTCGAGAAGCAACGATCGCCCCCCTGCCAATCCAATCCCGGCAGGTTAGCGCCATGGTTGCGGCGGCGCCAGCTTGCGTTTCCAGCGCCGCCGGAACCGCTCGAACTCTGCTGCGTCAATTGGGCCGCCCGCCCTCTCAGGAGACGGCAACTACGCCGCCGAATGGGGCGGAATGCAGGGATCCGCGATGTCGATCGCCATGTCGATCCGCACGCCATCGCTGCTGAGCGGAAAGAACCCGCATTCGTTTGCGCCGATCGCGCCCTTCGGTCTGCGCCAATCCTTCTTGAACCATTCGTAGTAGGCGAAGACCGGGGCTCGGGTAGCGACGAGGCGCTGATAGCACTCGACCAGCATGGGCTCGACCGAGAACCCGCACTCATCGAGGTAGCGGTTGGTGAAATCCCAGCCGGTGGCTTCCACCGCCTGCGTGCCGACCAGGCGATAGCGGATCCGCATCGGCTCCGCTTCGATCTCGGTGATCGCCAGGTAGGGCAGCAGGCGGGGAATCTCCGTCGGGTCGATGGCGGCCCGGGACGGCGGCTTCCCATCCACGCACCGGCCTTGCCAGTAGCGGTGGAAATCCGCGACCCTGATTGACGTGATTGCGGCCGCCTCGATGAATCTGGAACGGAAAGTCATGCGTTCCCCGCCCGGCAGGCGCGCATTGTGGAAGCTTCGGGGACGGGCGTCCAGGCAGAAGCGGCGCGGGATAGGCAGGCGAGCAAGCGGAACCGGCGGGCTTCAGGCCCTGGGTGACGCGTCGTACTGGTAGCGCGTGACGTCGTTGTCGCCGATGCCGAGCAATTGAACGTCGTAGCCCCACAGGTCGGCGACATAGGCGAGCACGGCGCGGGAATCGTCCTCCGACAGCGGGATGTCGTTGTGCAGATGATGCGTCAGCACCAGGCGGCGGCTGCCCTTGAGGTCGACGTCGGACACCTGGATGTTGGGATCGCGCTCGCCGGGATCGTATTGCCGCGCCAGCGCGCGCCGGACCCTGGCATAGCCGCGCTCGTCATGGATCGCATCGACGAGGTAGTGCGGGGCCTCGCTCTGGTCCGCGAGCTTGAACAGGCGCATCTTGCGGATGAGGTGCGGGCTGAGATACTGCGCGATGCACGAATCGTCGCGGAAATTGGCCCACACCGATTTCAGCGTTCCCATCACGTCGCCGTTGCCGGCAATCTCGGGCAGGTAGGCCCGGTCTTCGTCGGTCGGCTCCGTCACGATCCGCTCGATGTCGCGCATCATCTCGAAGCCGAGGGCATAGGGGTTGAGGCCGGAATAGCGGCGGTCGTCGAAATCCGGCTGGAACACCACGTTGGCCTGGCTCGACAGGAACTCCAGCATCGAGCCTTCGCTGATCTTTCCGCGATCGTAGAGCCGGTTCATGATCCGATAGTGGACGTAGGTGGCGCAGCCCTCGTTCATCATCTTGGTCTGCTTTTGCGGATAGAAATACTGCGCGATGTTGCGCACGATGCGCACCAGCTCGCGCTCCCACTCCTTGAGGCTGGGCGAGAACTTCTCGATGAAATAGAGCAGGTTCTCCTCCGGCAGGCCAAGCTTGCGGCGGGCGTGCTCCGCTTCGGGGCTCGCCGTGCTTTCGCTCCTGGGCTTCTTCGGCAGGGTCCGCCACAAGTCGTTGTAGGTCGTGCGCTGATGCTCCAGGCGCTCCTCGGCCCGCTTCTTCTCGGCCGCAAGGCTGGGGCGCGGACGGCGGCCATAGCGATTGACCGCATGCTCCATCAAGGCATGCGCGGCATCGAGGATGCGCTCGACCGCCGGGATGCCGTGCTGCTCCTCGCAGCGCGCGACATAGGACTTCGCGAAATTGAGGTAGTCGAGGATGCCGTCCGCGTCGGTCCATTCCTTGAACAGGTAGTTGTTCTTGAAGAAGTGGTTGTGGCCGAACGCCGCGTGCGCCATCACCAGCGCCTGCATGGTCATGGTGTTCTCCTCCATGACGTAGCAGATGCAGGGGTTGGAATTGATCACGATCTCATAGGCGAGGCCGGAATAGCCCTTGCGGTACATCGCCTCGTCGCGCGAAAAGCGCTTGCCGAACGACCAGTGGTGATAGAACACCGGCATGCCGATGGAGGAATAGGCATCCAGCATCTGCTCGGAGCTGATCATCTCCACCTGGACCGGATAGGGATCCAGCTTCAACTCTTTGATCGCGATGTCCTCGATCGCGTCGAAGGTCCGCTTCAGGGTGTCGAAGTTCCACTCCCCGGTCTCGAAAAGCAGGGCGCTGTTCGGGCGCGCGCCCGCGATTGCTGGGCGATCCGCCATCACGCGACCTTCTGGTTCTTGGCAAACAGTTGATGGAAGACGGGGAAGATGTCCGACTTGGAGAACACCCGCTTCATGGTGAAGTTGGCCGTGAC
>DASSBF010000037.1:0-6713 GCA_035699005.1 Dongiaceae bacterium | reverse complement strand
ACAGATCATCCTGTTGCTGTGCAGCGGCGACAAGCGATCGCAGAAACGCGATATCGAGAAGGCAATAGAGCTGGCCGAAACTACGGAGATTGAACAATGAAAGAGAAGGCGGTTCGCTTCGATTCCGCGGAAGTTCTCACGACGCCGCAACGTTGCGCCTATTTCTTGACCGATGCACTGGAAACAAAGGATCCCGCGCAAATTGCCGACGCTCTTGGCGTCCTCGCGCGTGCGCGGGGCATGAGAGAAGTTGCCAAGAAAGCCGGCCTCAATCGTGAAAGTCTCTATAGAATCCTGAGCGATAAGGGAAATCCCGAAATCGCGACGGTGTTGCGGATCCTTCAGGTCTTGGGCCTTGAACTGGTCGCTCAGCCAGCAAAGGCGAAGCGCAAGACCGGCCCATCAAGGAAGGCAGCATGATGGACCTGTGGCCGTAGTGGTTCGCTAATATCCCACCCCCACCACCACTGGCTTTCCGCCGCCGCACTTCACCAGCAGCACGCCGCGCGAGAGGCCGTTGCGGCCGGTTGCCACCAGCAAATCACCCCTGTCGAGCACGGCGTCGCGCAGCTTGCGCGCTTGCTCGGCGGTGGCGGCGCGGCTTTGGTCGTAGTCGAGGATGGCGAGTACTTCGTTGGGCAGTTCGGCGGGGTCGGCGTGGGCGAGCATGTCCGCGAGATAGGCCTTCACGTCGGCTTCGGTGGCGAGGAGCTGCGCATCCTCCGCGACGAACGGCGCGTCGATGAATTGCAAGGCCGCGGCGATGTCCTTCTTGCGCAGCGCCTTCATAAAGGCGAGCGCCGCCTTGCGCGCGGCGGAGTCGAGCGCGGCATCTGCCTGAGCAGCGATTGGCGCCGCGAGGAGCGGCGCGCAGAGCGCCCCGATGAGCAGCGCGCGGCGGCGAATCAGAGTGAGGCGATGGGTGAGAGCCATGATCGCCGATCGTTCTCGCTATCGCCTCCACTCCATCCGTCACCCCGGATTTATTCCGGGGTCCATCGTGCAACCGCTCGTGCGGTGGATGGATGGGTCCCGGCTCGCGCTTCGCTTGGCCGGGATGACGGAGGGGGTGTGCGCGTGCTGTGGCGCTACTTGTGATGCGCGGTGGTGAGGAAGCCTTTCAGGCGGTCGGACTTGGGGTGGGCGAACACTTCCTTGGGGTTGCCCTGCTCCTCGATCCGGCCCTGGTGCAGGAAGATGAACTTGTTGGCGACCTCGCGCGCGAAGCCGATCTCGTGGGTCACCACCAGCATGGTGCGGCCCTCCTCGGCGAGCTGGCGCATGACGCGCAGCACCTCGCCCACCAGCTCGGGGTCGAGCGCGGAGGTCGGCTCGTCGAACAGCATCACCTTCGGCTCCATGGCGAGCGCGCGGGCGATCGCGGCGCGCTGCTGCTGGCCGCCGGAGAGATGGCTGGGATAGTGGTTGCGCTTGTCGGCGATGCCGACCTTGGCGAGCAGCTTCTCGGCGCGGTCGGTCGCGTCCTTCCTCGACAGCTTCAGCACGTGCACCGGCGCCTCGATCACGTTCTCGAGGATGGTCATGTGGGACCAGAGGTTGAAGCTCTGGAACACCATGCCGAGGGTGGAGCGGATGCGGTCGACCTGCTTCCAGTCCTCCGGCACCGCGTGCGCGTCCCTGGTCGGGCGCATGCGGATCAGCTCGCCGCTCACGAACACCTTGCCGGAATCCGGCGTCTCCAGCAGGTTGATGCAGCGGAGCAGGGTCGACTTGCCGGAGCCGGAGGAGCCGATCATGGCGACCACGTCGCCGATTTCGGCCTCGACCGAGACGCCCTTCAGCACCTCGAGGTCGCCGAACCTTTTGTGCAGGTCCTCGACGACCAGCGCCTTTTCCGCCATGCCCGCCCCCCTGGGTGTCCGGGGCTTGCTGCCCCTTTTGGCCTGAGACTAGGCCGGGCGGCGGCGGGCGGCAAGCCGGGGATCAGGGATCAGGTATCAGGGATCAGAAACGACGACGCCCTTCTGATCCCTGATCCCTGATCCCTGACATCTGATCCCTGCCTTCCGGCCTACTTGCGCCCGGCCGGCCGCTTCGGCGAAGGTTGCGGGAGAGCCGGTGCATGAGGGGCTTTGCGATGACATTCTGGATGGCGGCAATTGCGGCCGCGGCGGCGCTGCTCGGCATAGGCTTGGCCGGGCCCGCACGGGCGGACGACGCGATCGACTGCAGCAGCACGCCCTTCTCCTTTTCGGGCCAGGGCTACCTGGTCGATTGCACGCGCTACGACGCCCACGCCAGCAAGGACGGCTCCAGCGGCGAAAGCCAGTCCGACGTCATCAACGTCACGTCGGACGAGCGCTCGATGTTCCTGACCCTGGTCAGCATCCGCCTCACCTCCACCGGCCTCCACATGCGCTACCAGAACCTGCGCGAGAACACGCGCGACTTCTTCAGCGGCGTGGAGCTGGACGACTGGAACGGGGTCGGCCGCAAGCAGGGCTACGATACCGCGGAATTCACCTCCGAGATCAGCGGAACGCCCTCCCACTGCATCGCCATCCAGCGCTACCTCAACCCGGCCTATGGCGGGTTCAAGCGCCATGTCATCGGCCTCGGCTGCGCCGCCGGCAGCCTCGACCCGGTCTATTCCGCGCTCAGCAAGCTGAAGGGGCCGGGGGATTAGGCCAGGGATCAGTAATCAGGGATCAGGGATCAGAGGTTAAGGTTCTGTTTCTGATACCTGATTTCTGATACCTGATACCTGATGAACATCCAGACCCAGACCCGGCCCGAGATCGACCGGCAGCGCGACATCCTGGACCGCCGGGCGCTCACGCAGGCGCTGGTGGCGGCGGTCCAGGGATCGCGCGACGCGCATGCCGACACGGCGGCGGTCGGGGCGGTGCTGCGCGCGCACCTCGCCGAGGGCCGGGCGGAGATCCGGCGACGGTTCGATGCCGATCCACGCGCGGCGGAAAGCGGGCGGCGGGTAGCGCGCGAGACCTGCTTCATGATCGACCAGCTGATCCGCGCGCTCTACGATTTCACCATCACCCAGCTCTATCCGCTCGCCAACCCGTCGGAAGCGGAGAAGATCGCCTTGGTCGCGGTCGGCGGCTATGGCCGGGCGGAGCTCGCGCCCTATTCCGACATCGACCTCCTGTTCCTGCTGCCCTACAAGCTCACCGCCCATTGCGAGCAGGTGGTGGAATACATCCTCTACCGCCTGTGGGACCTCGGGCTGAAGGTCGGCCAGTCGGCGCGCTCGACCGAGGAGTGCCTCGCCCGCGCCAGGGGCGACCTCACCATCCTCACCGCGTTGCTCGAGGCGCGCTACCTGTGGGGAGAGCGCGGCCTGTTCGACAGGTTCCGCAAGCGCTTCCACAAGGAATGCGTGGCGGGTGAGGGCGAGGCCTTCTATGCGGCCAAGCTCGCCGAGCGCAAGCAGCGCCACGAGAAGTTCGGCCCGTCGCGCTATGCGCTCGAGCCCAACATCAAGGAGGGCAAGGGCGGGCTGCGCGACCTGCAGACCTTGCGCTGGATCGGCCGCTTCCTCTACGGCGCCGACACGATCGACAAGCTGGTGGACGAGGGCGTGCTGACGCGCGACGCCGCGCACCGCTTCGACAAGGCGGAGGCTTATCTCTGGCTGCTGCGCTGCCACCTGCATTTCCTGCGCGGGCGGGCGGAGGAGAAGCTGACCTTCGACATCCAGCTCGAGATCGCGCGGCGCCTGGGCTTCCGCGACCACGCCGGCAACAACGCGGTCGAGCGCCTTATGAAGCACTACTTCCTCACCGCCAAGTCGGTGGGCGAATTGACACGCTTCTTCTGCACCGCGGTCGAGGCGCAGCACGTCAGGCGCTCCTTCATCCGCCTGCCCTCGATCGGATTGCGCAAGCGCGAGCTGGAGGGCTTCGGGCTCGACGCCGGGCGTCTGTCCGTAGCCAACGCCAAGCATTTCGACAAGCATCCGCTGGATCTGCTGCGCATCTTCCGCGTGGCGCAGAAGCACGAGCTCGACATCCAGCCCATGACCTTCACCTGGATCGCGGACAAGGCGAAGCTGATCGACAAGGCCTATCGCGAGAACCCCGAGGCCAACACGATCTTCATGAAGGTCCTCACCTCCCGCTCCAAGGGGCCGGAGGTCGCGGCGCGCCGCATGAACGAGGCCGGCGTGTTCGGGCGCTTCGTGCCGGATTTCGGCCGCGTGGTGGCGCAGATGCAGTTCGACATGTACCACCACTTCACGGTCGACGAGCACACGATCTATGCCCTCGGCATCCTGCACAGGATCGAGACCGGCGCACTGGCCGAGGAGGCGCCGATCACCACCCGCATCGTGCACGAGGTGCAGTCGCGCCGCGTGCTCTATGTCGCGGTGCTGCTGCATGACATCGCCAAGGGGCGCAAGGGCGACCACTCGGTGCTGGGCGCCGAGATCGCCGAGCAGCTTTGCCCCCGTCTCGGCTTCACCGAGGACCAGACCGAGACGGTGGCCTGGCTGGTGCGCCATCACCTGCTGATGTCCAACACCGCGTTCAAGCGCGACCTCGACGATCCCGCGACCATCGCGACGTTCGCCGACCAGGTGCAGTCGATGGAGCGGCTCCGGCAATTGCTGGTGCTGACGGTCGCGGACATCCGCGCGGTTGGGCCGAAGACCTGGAACGGCTGGAAGGCGCAGCTGCTGCGCGACCTCTACAACCGCACGGAGGAGTACCTTTCCGGCGGCCTCATCTTCGCGGGCCGCGAGCGCGAGATCGACACGGTGCTCGCCGAGCTGCGGGAGAAGCTCGCCGACTGGCCGGCGGGCGAGATCGACGCGCATCTCGAGCGCGGGCATCCCGGCTACTGGCTGTCCTTCCCGCCGGCGATCCTGGAGCGCCATGCGCGGCTGGTGCGCGAGGCGGAGCTGGACGGCCGGCCGCTCTCGGTCGATTTCCGGGTCGATCCGTGGGAGGCGATGACCGAGGTCACGGTCTATGTGCCGGACCGCGTGGGCCTGGTGTCGCAACTGGCCGGGGCCTGCGCGCTGAGCGGCGCCAGCATCGTGGAGGCGCGCATCGTCACGCTCAAGAACGGCAAGGCGCTTGACCTGTTCGCGATCCAGGATTCGGAAGGCGGGCCGTTCGACCAGCCGACGCGCCTCGCGCGCCTCACCGCCACCATCGAACGCGTGCTGGGCGCGCCGGAAGCGACCCTGGCGGCGCTGAAGACTCTGCCGCCGCACGTCAACCCGAAGACCAGCGCCTTCCCGGTGGCGCCGCGCGTCCTCATCGACAACAAGGCGAGCGCCGCCTACACCCTGATCGAGATCACCGGGCGCGACCGGCGCGGCCTGGTGCATGCCTTGACCAGTGTCCTCACCGAACAGGACCTCCGCATCGCGAACGCCAAGATTTCGACCTTCGGCCACCGCGCGGTCGACACATTCTACGTCAAGGATCGCTTCGGCCTGAAGGTCGAGGCGGAAGCGAAGCTGTCGGCGATCCGCGCCGCTCTGCTGGAGGTGCTGCGGGAGGGCGACCAGGTGACAACCACGGCAGCGCAGTAGCCGGATGCGAATCGAGCGGCTGGGCATCGCTGACGCCGCCAAGCTCGATGCGATCCGGCGCGCGTACGCGGTCGAGCTCGGCGGAAGCGGCGAGGCCGATGTCGCGTTCACCGAACGGCTGCTGAACGACCCCGGCGTACGGGTCTGGGGTGCGTCTGAGGGGAGCGACCTCATCGGCTTCGCCGTGGCGCTGGAGTTGCCCGATGCGATCCACGGCACCGTCACCGGCATGATGGACGATTTGTTCGTGGCCCCCGCCTGGCGCAGGCGCGGCATCGCCCGGGCGATCATCGCCGCGATCGTCGACCACGCGAAGGCAAAGGGCTGGTCGCACGTGCGCTGGCTGGTGCACGAAGGGGACGCGGCCGCGATCGCGCTCTACGACAAGATCGCCGAACGTGTCGCCCTCCGCAGCTACGTCATCCGGCTGGATCCGAAGCGATCGATGTAGCTCGAGGAGCCTTCTCCTCCCCCGAAACGCAGGGCTATCGCATGTGGACGGCTGAGCATCATTCCCCCGCCCCCCCCATGGGGGCGGGTTGGGGTGGGGGAAGCGAGTGATGACTGTCTCGCACCGAAACGCAGCTTCCCCCACCCCAGCCCTCCCCCGTTTCGGGGGAGGGGGATTGTCATGAGGGAGCTTGAAGGTGGAGCCGCTATCTCGAATCACCAAAACCCGCTATCCCTCTGACTTCTGACTTCTGACTTCTGATCCCCGATGTTCTCCATCCGCTCCGTGCTCAATGTCGGTCTGATGACCCTGGCGTCGCGGGTGCTGGGGTTCGTGCGCGACGTGCTGATCGCCAACATCCTGGGGACCGGGCCGGCGGCGGATGCGTGGTTCGTGGCGTGGCGGCTGCCCAACCTGTTCCGCCGGCTGTTCGCGGAAGGCGCGTTCAATTCCGCGTTCGTGCCGATGTTTGCCGGTCGTCTTGAACAAGAGGGCCGGCTGGAGACGGGCGGGCATGCCGTCGCGCGCGGCTTCGCGGAGCGCGTGCTGGCCAGCATGCTGGCGTTCCTGCTGCTGCTGACGGTCCTGGCCGAGATAGCGATGCCGCTGCTCATCATCGTGTTCGCGCCGGGCTTCTATGACGATCCAGGCAAGTTCGGGCTCACCATCCTCTTAACCTCGATCTGCTTTCCCTACCTGCTGTTCATGTGCATCGCGGCGCTGCTCGGCGGCATCCTC
>DASSBF010000036.1:0-14403 GCA_035699005.1 Dongiaceae bacterium | reverse complement strand
GAAAATTCTATGCGCGACAGATGGCTCCGAGCATTCCCGCATTGCTGCCGCCCAAGCGGCGCAGATGGCCAAGACCGATAGCGCATCCCTGGTTTTCGTGGCGGTGAACGTGCCGGTCGGCGGTCCGCGGGGGCCGCTGGGTTACCACTTCGACGAGAGCCAAGTGCAGAAGATCCTCAGCGATGCCGCGGTGATCGCCAAGGAGGCGGGCGTCTCCGACTGCAAGACCGAATCGGTCAGAAGCCGCGATATCGCCTATGCGGTGGTCCAGCAGGCCGAAGAACTCGGCATCGATCACATCGTCGTCGGAACCGGCGATCGCAGCCTGGCTTCCCGCCTGATGCTGGGCTCGGTGTCGCGCGAAGTGGCATCCAAGGCGCACTGCTCCGTCACGATCGCACGCTGACCTGCGCCCAGAATCGCGCGGCGGGGTGGGCTACGCGAATGCCCTCCAGAGCATCTCGCACAGATGCCGCTCTCCCTGGCGCTCGCCGAGCGATGCGATGCGTTCCTGCGCGTTGGCGGCGCGTCAGTGGTGCGCGGACCAGGAAATCGCGCGCTTCGTGGCGGCGGTGACGACGGTGTTCCGAACGTTTGAAGAAATCCCGGGTCAACTAACGCCGATCTTTCCTCATGGCTTTGACAATGCCAAATATAATGGCGGCGCAAGCTATCGCCGTCAGAATGAGAGGCGCGGATATGCTCGTTTGAAAGAAGACAATCGCGCAAAATCCGGAAATCAGAAGTACGATTCCGCAGACGATGATCGCCAGGACGCCAAGCAACCCAAGGCATCCGCGATTCTCGCTCACTTTTTCAGCCGATCCAGCAGCGCCTTGCTGACCCAGATGCTGCCGGCGAAGAACAGCAGGCAGGGCACGACGATCAACAGGATGCCGAGCATCTCGTCGTAGAACCCGTCCGCAAAAAAAGCGAGGAAGCAGAAGCCGCTGCCCAGCAGGCCGAGGATGCTGGCGATCATGACCAGGATCGCTACGACGCGGAGCGCGCCTGCGCTGTCGGTGGATGCTGGCGGCTGATCGGACATGCCTTCCCCTTATTGCGCCGCGCTGGGCGCTTGGTCCGGCCAGTCCAGCTCGCGCCGGATGCGGCGGTCGATCCCGTCGCGATAGAACAAGTTGTAGGTGTCGAACGGGATGATGCGGCTCTCCGGCGTCACGAAATGGATGCAGGAGCGCTTCACCTGCGCGACGCAGAAATTGAAGCGATCCAGGAACTGGATGCCGAGAACGCGGAAGACGCGATCGTATCCGATCGGATCCGGGACCTCGAACTGTGGCAGGCAGCACAAGAGCTCGCGTAGCTTCAAGTCTGTCATCTCGCCGGCCGCCGACAGCGACATCAGCTGGAACAGCCGTTCCTTCAGCGCCGGGTGCTTCTCATAGGTGATGGTGTTGGGCCCGTCGCGCAGCAATTCGGCGCGCGGCAGCAGGCTGGTGATCGGCGTCAGCCTGCGCCCGTCGCGCAGGGCATAGCCGATGGCGATGGATTCGGGGTTGCAGGGCAGGGGGATGATATCCTCCGCCTGGAAGCCGCACTCCTGCTCGATCAGGCCGCGGCGGATGTCAGAAAGGAGCACCCGGTCGCGGTTCTTGTCAAAGCCGAGATTGCGCCCGGCATCCTGCACCGGCTGGAAGGTGACGCCGCGCACGCAGCTCCAGCCAAGGGCATGGCGCACTATCTCGCCGATCTCGACGTCATTGACGCCCTTCTTGAGCACGGCGACGAGGGTGGTGGAGATGTTGTGCCGCTCCAGGTTCTCCAGCGCCTGCTGGCGCACGGCGCGCAGATCGGCGCCACGGAGCTGCATCAGGGCGTCGCGGCGCAGAGAATCGAACTGCAGGTAGATCTCGAAGCCCGGCGTGAACTCCGCGAGCTCGGCCACGAAATCCGGATCCCGGGCCAGCCGGATGCCGTTGGTGTTGAGCATCAGATGGCGGATCGGCCGCTCCTTGGCCATGCGCAGGATCGCGGTGATGTCGGGATGCAGCGTCGGCTCCCCGCCCGAAATCTGCAGCAGGTCGGGCTCGCCCTCGCTCGCCACCAGGGTGTCCATCATGCGCGCGATGGTGGCGAGGTCGAGATGCTTGGGCCGGTGCGGCGCCGAATCGGCGAAGCACACCGGGCAGGTCAGGTTGCAATGCTCGTTGACCTCGATCAGTGCGAGGCACGAATGCTGCTCATGATCCGGGCACAGGCCGCAATCGAACGGGCAGCCATAGTGGGTGCGTGACTGGAACTTGAGCGGGATATCGCCCGGCTTCAGCCAGTCGCGGCACTGCCGGTAGTAATCCGCATCGGTGGAGACGAGGGTCCTCTGGACGCCGTGCGCGTCGCAGCGCTTTTGGAAATAGACGTTCTGGTCCTCGATCAGAATCTTGGCGGGCACCGGGTGCAGGCAGGTCTCGCAGAGCGACTGGGTCTGGCCGTAGAACAGATAAGGCTTAAGCGCGCGCTGCATGTGCCCCCCGACTACGCGACAGCATGAAGACAGCGTAGCCGAAGAGAAGAAGCGCGCCAATCTGAAACAGATCGAGACCGCCAATCACCTCGCCATACGGCTTGGTGAACTCGATCAGGAAGCGCTGTGCCGCGTACCAGACGATGAAGACATAGAAACCGATGCGGGCCACCACCTGCGGCGCGCGGCGGAACCACCACAGGAAGCCGGCGAGGAACGCCAGCATGGCCAGCGATTCGTAGAGTGGCGACGGGTGGCGCGCGATGCCGTCGCCGAAGTCCCAGCCCCATGGCAACGCGGTCGGCGCGCCATAGGTCAAGTCGTCGAGCCCGGAGAACTGGCACCCGACACGCCCCAGGATCATGCCGACGCTGAGCGGCACCACATAGACCACGCCGGTCGATCCGCCGCGGCCCTTGATGGCCTTCCAAAGCTCGACCCCGACGATCCCGCCGAAGATGGCACCGAACGCGCTGCGCCCGATGCCGGCGACGCCGGTAAGATAGAGATTTGTCGTCCCGAACCAGAATGCACCGATGAGCGCCGAGACGGCGAGCACCGTCCAGTAGTCCAGGTGCCGCTGCGCGCTGGCTGTATAGCAGGACTGCTTGATCCCGGAACGATAAAACGCCCAACCCGAAAGCGCACCGCACGCGGCGGCGAAGAGGTCGGTGAGGAGATGGAGGTGCGGAGGTAGACTCAACGGCTTCACCGCTACTATATGGGAAGTCTGAGTTATGAAAACGCCTTGCTCAGCACCTCCCCCAGCCGCTTCGCGAATGAGCTTGGATCATTGAGCACCTCGCCTTCCTGGATTCGGGCCTGATCCAGCAATAGCCAGGACGCGTCGGCGACGGCGTCGCCCTTGCCGCTGGAGAGCGCCCTGGCGAGGGCGGCGATCACGGGGTGGCTGCCGTTGATCTCCATGACGCGCGGCATCAGGGCATCGATGCGCTTGTGCTGCTGGAGCAGGCGGGCAAGGCGCATGTCCATGTCGCCCTCGTCGGCGACGAGGCACACGGCGCTGTCGGTCAGGCGCTGCGAGACGCGCACGTCCTTGACCGCGTCCTTCAAGGTCAGCTTCATCAGCGCGATCAGCTTGTCGATGCCGGCCGCCGCGGGCTCGGGCTTCTTCTCCTCGGCCTTGGAGTCGCCATTGATGGCATCGAGGTCGGCGCCGCCGCGGGTCACCGACTTGAAGCCCTTGCCTTCATATTCGCCGATTGCGGGCACCCAGAATTCATCCACGCCGTCGGTCAGCAGCAGCACCTCGATCCCCTTGGCGCGGTAGCCTTCGAGCTGCGGCGAGCGCGCGGCCGCTTCGAGAGAATCGCCGGTCAGGTAATAGATCGCGGTCTGGCCCTCTTTCATCCGTCCGACATAGTCGGCGAGCGAGACCAGCGTGTCTCCCTGCGTCGAGCGGAAGCGCGCCAGCCTCAGCAGCGCGTCCTTGTGCTCGGCCTCCTCATAGAGGCCTTCCTTGAGCACGGCGCCGAAGTTTTCCCAGAACTTCGCGTAGGACTCCGCCTCGCTCTCCGCCTTCTTCTTGAGGAACTCGAGCACCTTCTTCACCACGCCCTGGCGGATCTTGGCAAGGACCGGGTTCTGCTGCAGCATCTCGCGGCTGATGTTGAGCGGCAGGTCTTCCGAATCCACCAGGCCCTTGAGGAAGCGCAGCCAGGAGGGCAGCAGTTCCTCGCAATGGTCGGTGATGAAGACGCGCTTCACATAGAGCTTCAGCGACTGCTTGCGGTCCGGATGGAACAGGTCGAACGGCTTGCTGCCGGGGATGAAGACGAGGCCGGTATACTCGATCTTTCCTTCGGCCTTGAAGTGCAGGGTGCCCCACGGCTCGTCGAACGCATGGGCGACGTGGCGGTAGAAGTCGCGGTACTGCTCCTCGGTGATGTCGGATTTGGAACGCGTCCACAGGGCGGCCGCCTGGTTGACCTTCTCCTCCTTGGCGCCCTCGACCAGCCTGATGGGCAGGGCGATGTGATCGGAGTATTTGGTGATGATGGCGCTGATGCGCGCCTTGTCGAGGAATTCCTCGGCATCCTTCTTGATGTGCAGGACGACGTCGGTGCCGCGCCCCCGGTTACCATCGGCACGCTCCGCCTCGCCGATCTCGAATTCGCCCTTGCCGTCGCTGGCCCATGTCCAGGCCTGGGCCTCGCCGGCCTTGCGGCTTACCACCGTGACCTCGTCCGCGACCATGAAAGCGGCGTAGAAGCCGACGCCGAACTGGCCGATCAGGCTCACGTCTTTCGACTTGCCTTCTTCCATCGCCTGGACGAACTGCGCCGAGCCCGAGCGCGCGATGGTGCCGAGATGCGAGATCAGGTCCTCGCGGTTCATCCCGATGCCGTTGTCGGAGACCGTCAGCGTCCTGGCTTCCTTGTCGATCGCGACTGCGATCCTGAACTCGGGATCGTCGCTCAGCAGGCCAGGCTCGGTGAGGCTGAGATAGCGCAGCTTGTCGCAGGCGTCGGAGGCGTTCGAGATCAGCTCGCGCAGGAACACCGCGCGGTCGCTGTAGAGCGAGTGCGCGACGATATCCAGCAGCCGCGACACCTCGGCCTGGAAACCGAGCTTCTCCATCTTCATGGCCTCGACACCTCTGGGCAAAAGGGAAAAGTCCGCGCCGTCATATGAGCGATTGCGGGCGGCTGTTCAAGGGGGTCCGCCGCAGTGCTCGGAAGCCCCTGGCAAGCGGCGCGGATTTGCGGCATAGCTGGGCCGGGGCCGACCGACTGCATAGAGGAACTCATGAATCTGTGGAAAGCCCTGGCATTGGCGGCGGTTGCCGCGACGTTCAGCATCGGCGCGCACGCCCAGCAAACCCAGCAGGCTCCGGCCACGACCGCCGCTCCCACGGCTGCCCAGCCCGAAGCCTTCAAGGACTGGAGCCTCTATTGCCATCCATCCAAGGCCGCCGGCGAGCCGCAGGTCTGCGAAATCCGGACCGTCGTCCTGTCGAAAGAGGGCAAGCCGCTGGGCGCCCTGGTGGTGGCGGCGGTGCCGGACGAGAAGACCAAACAGATGCAGGTAATCGCCAGCGCCCTGGTGCCGCTGGGGGTCGATCTGATGACCGATCCCGCCCTCAAGGTCGACGATGGCAAGCAGATGCCGCTCCGCTACCTGCGCTGCCTGCAGCGCGGCTGCGAGGCGATCGCCCCGCTACCGGCCGACCAGCAGGCGGCGATGCGCGCGGGCAGCAAGGCCAAGGTCGCGGTGGCAATTGGCGGCGGCAAGAATGCGGTGTTCGACTTCTCGCTCAGCGGCTTCGGAGCGGCCCTGGACGCCGCGAATAAGCGGTCCGGCATCAAGTGAGCCACGGCGGCGGGCCCGGCGCCCGCGGTCCGGCGCGGGATTCCGGCACCGGCCCGCCATGAGGACGATCGGATGGCATCCATGCGGCACCGTTGGCAGACCTGTCTGCGAGTCCTGACCGCCATCGCCGTTTCGTCGCTGGCCGCCCAGGCATTGGGCGACGGCGCCGATACCGCGGGCGGCGCGGCGGCGCTCGCCGCCCGCAACGCGCTGGTTGGCGAATACCGCCACAGCACCGTGACCCCGGCCGGCAAGACCCGGCGCAGCGTGGCGACGATCGCAGCGCGCGGCGCCGGCCTCAACGTCATGTGGGAAGAGGACCAAGGCAATCTGTTCGGCGGGATCGGCGTCAGCCTCGACGGGGTGTTCGGCGCCGCCTACACCGAGGCGCTGAATGGCGCGTTCCGCGGGGCCGGCGTTGTCGCCTACCGCATCCATGGCGGCACACTGGATGGCGTGCGCCTACCGAGGGACTCGGCGGACGGAGAGCTGATCCAGGAAACCCTCGAGGGACCGCCGACGCTGGACGGCCGCTATGTCATCGTGCGCAGCGTGGACACGCACGGTGCGACCTATCATTCCGGCTATGTCGAGATCGTGCGGCGCGGCGATACCTACCAGATGACCTGGTACACGCCCGCGCGCTCCTATGATGGGGTCGGGCTGCGGGTCGGCGATGTGCTGGTCGCGGGCTATGCCCGCGGCTTTGCGCCCGGGCTGATCGCCTATTGCGCCGATGAAGGGCTGCTGACGGGAGTCGGCACCTTCGGCCAGGTCGGCACGGTGAGCGCCGACAGCATGAAGCGCGTCAATGACGGGGTTTCCCGGGCACGTACCGAACCCTCCGCTCATTGCCGCGATGCGATCGAGGAGTGGAATCCGTCACTCGCGAAGCAGTAGTTTCCGATTGCATCCGGTCTGGTCGCACGAGGGCGCTTGATGGGCAGCACGATTTCTCCCCGGTGGTGTCGCGCGCTCATCGTCGCGCTGATCGTCGGCGGATCGGCCGTCGCTTCGGCGGACGGCACTCTAAGCGGCGATTACGGCGTTGAAGGGCAGACGCTGCATGGCCGCAACTACACCGGCCAGGTCAAGATCGCGTCGCATGGCAAAGGCTATGCCATCGCTTGGCGGTTGGACCGGGGCGACCCCTATCGTGGGGCGGTGCTCAAGATGGACGATGTCCTGGGTGCCGTCTATTGGTCGGGGCGTGACACGTTTCGGGGCCTCGGCGTGGCGCTGTACCGCCTTTCGGGCGGCGAACTGCAGGGCATCTGGTTGCTGGCGGGCCAGGACGGGAAGGCGACCGGTCGGGAGAACCTTCAAGGTTCAGCGGACCTGAACGGCGACTACCGGATCACGCTTGGCGAGAACCCCGACGGCATGACCAACTATGACGGCCATGTCCGGATGGAGCGCCATGGCAATACGGTCGGGCTGACCTGGTACACGCCGGGACTTTCGGCGGTCGGCAACGGCATCAGGATCGGCGACGTCCTGGTGGTGGGCTACGCTTCGGATCGCGCGCCCGGAACCATCGGCTATTGTGTCGGCGCAGATGGGCTGCGCGGTCTCTGGACCTATGGCGGCGAGGCCGCGGCGGGCACGGAAGTCCTGAAATATCCGGCTGACGCATTGCCGCCCGCGGGCACTGGAGCGGACACTTGCCACGCAATCGGACGCGCAATGACCGAACCCAGCCACCGTTCCTGATATGTTCTCTGCATTCCGCTTGCCTTCCGGGGGCGGATGGCTATATTCCCGGCCAATTCCCATGTTCGACGGGATCGAGCCACAAAAAAGGGTGGGCCAACGGCCCGCCTTTTTTGTTGCCGCAATCCCGGCGGCTGGGTCGGACAGGTCGATCGAGGCACGCCGGAACGCATGTTGGCAGAGCGCATCGCCACGCTGATCAGCCCCGCCATCGAGGCCATGGGCTTCGACCTGGTGCGGGTGCAGGTCTCGGGCAGCCAGCGCCCGACCTTGCAGGTCATGGCGGAGCCGGCGAGCGGCCGCGCCATGTCGGTCGATGACTGCGTCGAGATCTCGCGCGCGATCTCGGCCGTGCTGGATGTCGAGGATCCGATCGCGGGCTCGTATTCGCTGGAAGTGAGTTCGCCCGGCATCGACCGGCCGCTGACCCGGGCCAAGGACTACGAGCGCTTCCTCGGCCACGAAGCGAAGGTCGAGACCAGCGAGCCGCTCGACGGGCGCAAGCGTTTCAAGGGGCCGATCAAGTCGGTCGATGCGAGCGCGGTGGAATTGACCGTGGATGGGGCGGATCTCCGCATCTCCTTCGCCGCCATACACAAGGCGAAGCTGGTGCTGACGGATGCGCTGATCGCGCTCCATCAGGTGCAGGACGGTAACGAAGGCGACAACGAGCAAGAGGACGATTGAGGCAAAGAGTCATGGAACAAGCCATTGCCATTCCGCGCATGGAACTGTTGCAGGTCGCCGATGCGGTGGCCCGCGAAAAGGGCATCGACCGCGATGAGGTGCTGACCGCCATGGAGCAGGCCATCCAGAAGGCCGGCCGCTCCAAATACGGGCATGAGCACGACATCCGTGCCAACATCGACCGCAAGACCGGGGAGATCCGCCTGACGCGCGTGCGCGAAGTGGTGGAGACCGTGGAGAACGAGGCGACCCAGCTGCCGCTGCAGTGGGCGCAGAAGCGCGACCCGAACCTCAAGGCCGGCGACCTCATCGTCGACGAATTGCCGCCGATCGATTTCGGCCGCATCGCCGCCCAGACCGCCAAGCAGGTGATCGTCCAGAAGGTGCGCGAGAGCGAGCGCAAGCGCCAGTTCGAGGAGTTCAAGGACCGCAAGAACGAGATCATCAACGGCCTCGTCAAGCGCGTCGAGTTCGGCAACATCACGGTCGATTTGGGCCGCGGCGAAGCCCTGTTGCGGCGCGACGAATTGCTGCCGCGCGAGACCTTCCGCAACGGCGACCGGGTGCGCGCTCTCATCATGGACGTGCGCGAGGAGCCCCGGGGCCCGCAGATCTTCCTCTCCCGTACCCATCCGCAATTCATGGCCAAATTGTTTGCCCAGGAAGTGCCTGAGATTTACGACGGGATCATCGAGATCAAGGCGGTGGCGCGCGATCCCGGCAGCCGCGCCAAGATCGGCGTGGTTTCGCGCGACAGCGGCATCGACCCGGTGGGCGCGTGCGTCGGCATGCGCGGCAGCCGCGTGCAGGCGGTGGTTCAGGAGCTGCAGGGCGAGAAGATCGACATCATCCCCTGGTCGCAGGACCAGGCGACCTTCGTCGTCAACGCCCTGGCGCCGGCGGAGGTGAGCAAGGTCGTGATGGACGAGGATTCCGGCCGTATTGAAGTCGTGGTGCCGGATGACCAATTGTCACTGGCGATCGGCCGCCGCGGGCAGAATGTGCGCCTGGCATCGCAGCTCACCGACCTCGAGATCGACATCCTGACCGAAGCGCAGGAATCCGAGCGTCGGCAGGAGGAGTTCCGCACCCGTTCGCAGATGTTCATGGACGCGCTCGACGTCGATGACGTGATCGCGCACCTGCTGGTCACCGAAGGTTTCACCAGCGTCGCCGACGTGGCGCTGGTCCCGAGCGAGGAGCTGACCTCGATCGAGGGCTTCGACGAGGACGTGGCGAGCGAACTGAAGGCCCGCGCCGCCGCCTGGCTGGAGGCGGAGAGCGAGCGCCTCACGGCCAAGCGCAAGGAGCTTGGCGTCGAGGACGCGGTCGCGGATATCCAGGGGCTGACCCCGGCCATGCTGGTCGCGCTGGGCGAGAAGGGCGTCAAGACGCTGGACGACCTTGCCGATCTCGCCGCCGACGAGCTGACGGACGAGAAGGACGGCCTGCTGGCGAATTTCGACCTCGGCCTGGAGGACGCGAACGCGATCATCATGGCGGCGCGTGCCCACTGGTTCGACGGCGAGGACAAGGGATAGGGAGGCGCCCCGGCTTTGTTGCAGGCGATGACGGCGATGGCAGCGGACGCGGATGTCGCGGCGGAGGACGAGGCCTTGGCCTCTCCGAGCCTGCGGCGCTGCATCGTCACGCGCCAGGCGCTGGAGAAGCCGGCGCTGGTCCGCTTCGTGGTCGATCCCGACGGGCGGGTCACTCCGGACCTGAAGGAGCGCTTGCCCGGCCGCGGCCTCTGGGTGACCGCGAACCGGGCGGTCCTGGATCAGGCGGTGGCCAAGAACGCGTTTTCGAAGGCCGCCAGGCAGCCGGTCAAAATGGACCGGGATCTGGCCGGCCGCGTGGCGGCCCTGGCCAAGCGCGAAGTGGCGGAAGTGCTGGGCTTGGCCCGCAAGTCCGGCCAGCTGGTCGCCGGCTTCGAGAAGGTGGAAGCGGCGCTCCGCGCGGGCAAGGTCCGGGTGCTGGTGGCGGCCAGCGACGGGGCGGAGGACGGACGCGGAAAACTGGCGCGGCTCGCCGGTTCTGGAGTAGAGATATGCGCACCCCTGACGGCGGCGGAGCTGGCCCAGGCCTTGGGCCGCGAGCATGCCGTCCACGCCGCCATCAAGGCGGGCGGCCTCGCGGAGAAGACGATCATCGCCTCGCGCCGCTTTGCCGCCCTTGAGGAAGGGCCGGGGACCGGCGCGCACGAACCGGCAACGATGTAGATTTGCAGCGGATGAACCGAGAGAACATGACCGACACGACGGAAACACCGACCCGCAAGCCGCTGAAGCTCTCTTCCTCGGGCAAACTCGAGCTGAAGAAGACGATCGACGGCGGGCAGGTGAAGCAGAGCTTCCCGCACGGCCGCTCCAAGACCGTCGCGGTCGAGGTGAAGAAGAAGCGCACCTTCGCGCCCGGCGTCGGCGGCAAGATGGAAGCGGTCAGCGAACTGGATACCAGGCACCACGCGCCGGGCGAGCCGACCGCCGCCGACATCTTCGACCATCACGCCCTGACCGCGCATGAGCGCGCACAGCGCCAGAAGGCGCTGGAGCAGGCGCGCAAGGACGAAGACGTCCGCAAGATCGAGGAGATCAAGCAGGCGCAGGCGGCCGCCGACCGCGCCGAGCTGCAGCGTCAGGAGGCGGCGCGCCTGGCCGAGGAGGAGCGCCAGCGCGCCGATCAGGCGCGCCGCACCAAGGAAGACGCGGCTACGGTCACCGCCAAAGCTGCCGAGCCGGAGACCGAAGAGGCCGCCAAACCGGCGAAGGGCAAGGCCACGACCGCGCCGGGCTCGATGCGCGCCCACATGCACAAACCGCAGCCGGGCGGGGCCGCCGAAGAGGACGAAGGCGCCACTCGCCGTCGCATCGCCGGCCGCGCCGTCGTCAAGCCGGCGATCGCGCCCCGCCGCGACGAGCCGAAGCGCCGCACCGGCAAGCTGTCGGTCAGCCAGGCGCTCAGTGACGAAGAGGGCGCGCGCATGCGCTCGCTCGCCGCGGTCAAGCGCGCGCGCGAAAAGGAGAAGCGCCATTTGATGGCGGTGGCCCAGCCGCAGGCCAAGGTGGTGCGCGACGTCGTGCTGCCGGAAACCATCACGGTGCAGGATCTCGCCAGCCGCATGGCCGAGCGCGGCGCCGACGTGATCAAGGCGCTCATGAAGATGGGCGTGATGGCGACCATAAACCAGGTGGTCGACGCCGACACCGCGGAGCTGGTGATCGGCGAGTTCGGCCACAAGGTGCGCCGCGTCGCCGAAGGCGACATCGAGACCGGCCTCGGCGGCGAAGTGGACGCCGACGAGCATCTGGTCGCGCGTCCGCCGATCGTGACCGTCATGGGCCATGTCGATCACGGCAAGACCTCGCTGCTCGACGCGCTGCGCCAGACCGACGTGGCGGCGCACGAGGCGGGCGGCATCACCCAGCATATCGGCGCCTACCAGGTGACTCTGGACAACGGCGGGCGGATCACCTTCATCGACACGCCGGGCCACGCCGCCTTCACCGAGATGCGCGCCCGCGGCGCCAATGTCACCGACATCGTGGTGCTGGTGGTGGCGGCCGACGACGGCATCATGCCCCAGACGGTCGAGGCGATCCGCCACGCCAAGGCGGCGAAGGCGCCGATCATCGTCGCCATCAACAAGATGGACAAGCCCGACGCCAACGCCAACCGCGTGCGCAACGAGCTGTTGAGCCACGAGCTGGTGGTGGAGGAGCTGGGCGGCGAGGTCCTGGCGGTCGAGGTCTCGGCCAAGAACAAGACCAACCTGGACAAGCTCGAGCAGGCCCTGCTGCTGCAGGCCGAGGTGCTGGAGCTGAAGGCCAATCCGGATCGCCAGGCGCAGGGCGCCGTGATCGAAGCCAAGCTCGAGCGCGGCCGCGGCACGGTCGCGACCCTGCTGGTGCAGAAGGGCACGCTGAAGGTCGGCGACATCCTGATCGCGGGCAGCGAGTGGGGCCGCGTGCGCGCTCTGCTCGACGATCGCGGCCGTCCCGTGGACGAGGCCGGCCCCGCGACCCCGGTCGAGGTGCTGGGCCTGCAGGGCACGCCGCAGGCCGGCGACACCTTCGTGGTGGTGGAGAACGAGGCCCGCGCGCGCGAGATCGCCGAGTTCCGCCTGCACCGCCAGCGCCAGACCGCGCTGGCCGCCGCCAAGCGCGGCACGCTGGAGCAGATGTTCACCCGGATCCAGGCCGGCGAAGCCAAGGAACTGGCGGTCGTGATCAAGGGCGACGTGCAGGGCTCGGTCGAGGCGATCACCGCCTCGCTCAACCAGCTCGCCACCGACGAGGTCAAGGTGCGCGTGCTGCACGCGGCGGTCGGCGGCATCAACGAGAGCGATGTGACGCTGGCGCGTGCCTCGGGCGGCATGATCATCGGCTTCAACGTGCGCGCCAACCCGCAGGCGCGCGAGCTGGCGCGGCGCGACCACATCGACATCCGCTACTACTCGATCATCTACAACGTGGTGGACGACGTGAAGGCGGCCTTGTCGGGCATGCTGGCGCCCACCCTGCGCGAGAAGTTCCTGGGCAACGCGGAGATCCGCGAGGTCTTCAACATCACCAAGGTCGGCAAGGTCGCCGGCTGCATGGTGGTCGAGGGCGTGGTCAAGCGCGGCGCCAAGGTGCGCCTGCTGCGCGACAGCGTGGTGATCCACGAAGGCGCCCTGAAGACCCTCAAACGCTTCAAGGACGAGGTGCGCGAGGTCAAGGAAGGCTTCGAGTGCGGCATGGCGTTCGAGAACTACGAAAACATCGAGAAGGGCGACATCATCGAGTGCTTCGAAGTCGAAGAAGTCGCCCGCGCGCTGGCGTAACGTCTCGTTGGCTGGAGCTTGTCCGAGTTTGAGGTAAGAAGCACGGCGCCCATCATCGACTCGCTGAACCCCTTCCCCCCTGTGGGGGAAGGTTGGGATGGGGGGTGATGCAGCGCTGCGGCTTCGACAGTTAGCGCTGACGCGCTGCGCGCCCGCGGTGCGCGCGACCCCCCATCCAGCTCCGGCCAAGCTCGGCTACGCCTCGCTAAGCCTACGCAATCTTCCCCCACAAGGGGGGGAAGGGAATAAGTTCGAAAGATACGAGCAGAACACGAGACAATGGCTCGCAAGAAGAAATCATCGGCGCCCGCGGGGCAGCGGCAGTTGCGGGTGGGCGAGGAGATGCGCCACGCGCTCTCCGAGATCCTGCGCGACAACCATCTCGCCGATCCCGATCTGCACGGAAAGATCATCACCGTGACGCAGGTCCGCGTCAGCCCGGACCTGCGCAACGCCACGGCCTTCGTCCTGCCGCTGGGCGGCACCGATACGGCCAAGGTGGTGGAAGCGATGAACCGCGCCGCCGGCTATTTCCGCGGCGAGTTGGGGCGGGCGGTGAAGATGCAATTCACGCCCACCATCCGCTTCCGCGCCGACGAGACCTTCGAGGAAGCGAGCAAGATCGATAAACTGCTGCACGACCCGGCGGTCGCCCGCGATCTTCGCCCGGATAACCAGGGGGATGAGGACGATGAGGCGTAAGCGCGGCGGCAAGGTCGACGGCTGGCTGATCCTGGACAAGCCGGTCGACCTCGCCTCGACCCAGGCGGTCAACATCGTGAAGCGCATTTTCGATGCGCAGAAGGCGGGGCACGCCGGCACGCTCGACCCGCTGGCGTCGGGCATCCTGCCGATCGCGCTGGGCGAGGCGACCAAGACCGTCCCCTATGCGATGGACGCCGCGAAGACCTACCGCTTCGGCTTGCGCTTCGGCGAGGCGCGCGCGACCGACGATGCGGAGGGCGAAGTCATCCATACCTCGGACAGGCGTCCGAGCGATGACGCGATCCGCGCCATCCTGCCGCAATTCACCGGCCTCATCACCCAGGTGCCGCCGGCCTTCTCCGCCATCAAGGTGCAGGGCGAGCGCGCTTATGACCTCGCTCGTGCCGGCGAGGCGGTCGAGTTGCAGCCGCGCCAGGTGCTGATCCACTCCATTCGCCTGCTGGCGCGCCCGACCGCCGATGATGCGACCTTCGAGGTGGTCTCCGGCAAAGGCGCGTACATGCGCGCCCTGGGGCGGGATTTGGCAATGGAACTAGGGACTTGCGGCCATATCCGGGAGCTGCGGCGCACCGCGGTCGGGCCGTTCACCGAGGCGCGGGCGATTTCGCTGGAATCTTTGAAGGCCCTGGGGCATAGT
>DASSBF010000035.1:0-7269 GCA_035699005.1 Dongiaceae bacterium | reverse complement strand
GTCGGCGCGCATCTGATCGATCGAGCGCGCGCCGATGCGGTATGGAATCTTGCGGCGCTTCATCTCGGCGAGATCGGCCTGCTGCAGCAGGCTCATCACCTTCGCACGATCCCTGGTGTTGGGCCGCGAGCCGAGCAGCGTGCCCTTGTGATTGACCCAGACCTCGACCCCGAACCCGCGGCGATGTGCGGCGAGCGCGAGGCCGGTCGCCCCGCATCCGCCATGGCCGGGGCTGCCCATGAAAATGGTGTTCGCCTCGCGCCACAGCAGCAATTCGTGGGTGCGCGAGAAGTCCGTCCGGGCGTCGAGCGCCTTCATCGCCATCAGCAGCGATGACGGGCCACAGGTAAAGTCGGTCGTCTGGTTGTAGTAGGGAACGCGGCCGCGCCGGCCGACATGCTTGTCGTGCGCGACCTTGCGCGCGGGCCCCGCCGCCTTGGCCTTCGCCACGATCACAGTTCCAGGAGCAGGCGCTGGGGGTCTTCCAGGCATTCCTTCATGCGCACCAGGAAGGTGACGGCCCCGCGACCGTCGACGATGCGGTGATCGTAGCTGAGCGCCAGGTACATCATCAGGCGGATTTCGACCTTGCCGTCGACCGCCATCGGGCGCTGCTGGATCTTGTGCATGCCGAGGATGCCGGATTGCGGGGGATTGAGGATCGGCGTCGACATCAGCGAGCCGTAGACGCCGCCGTTGGAGATGGTGAAGGTGCCGCCGGTCAGATCCTCGATCGCCAGCTTGCCGTCGCGCGCGCGCTTGCCGAGCTCGCCGATCTTGGCCTCGATCTGCGGCAGGCTCAGCTTGTCGGCGTCGCGCACCACCGGCACCACCAGCCCCTGCTCGGTGCCGACCGCGACGCCGATGTCGTAGTGGTTCTTGTAGATGATGTCGGTGCCGTCGATCTCGCCATTGACCGCCGGGATCTCCTTCAGCGCCTGGATCGCCGCCTTCACGAAGAAGCCCATGAAGCCCAGCTTCACCTTGTGGCGCTTCTCGAAGCTTTCCTTGTAGCGCTCGCGCAGACCCATCACAGCGCCCATGTCCACCTCGTTGAAGGTGGTGAGCATGGCGGCATTGTTCTGCGCCTGCTTCAGTCGCTCGGCGATGCGCCGGCGCAGGCGCGTCATCGGCACCCGCTCCTCGTTGGCGGTGAGCGCGCGCGGCACGTGCGGGGCCTCGGGCTGGGGCGCGGGACGCGCGGCGGGCTGCGGAGCGGGCGCGACGGGCGAGATCTGCGGCGCCGCGGGCTTCGCGAGATGCGCGGTCACATCGCCCTTGGTCAGGCGGCCATCCTTGCCGGTGCCGGGAATGGCCGTGGGATCGACGTTGTTTTCCGCCACCATCTTGCGCACGGCGGGCGAGAGCGGCTCCGCCGCAGCCGGCTTTGCCGCTGGCGCGGCGGCGGCTGCGGGCGCGGCCGGTTGAGGTGCCGTGGCGGCGGGCTTGGGCGCAGCGGCGGGTGCCGGCTTCGCCGGCGCAGCGGCGGCGCCAGCGCCGTCGGTGATCTGGCCGATCACGGCGCCGATCGCGACCACGCTGCCGGCCGGTGCGCTGATCTCGCCCAGCGTGCCGGCGGCGGGGGCGTAGAGCTCCTGCGTGACCTTGTCGGTCTCCAGTTCCGCCAGCGGCTCGTCGGCCTTCACCGCATCGCCGACGTTCTTCATCCATTTGGCGACCGTGGCCTCGGTCACCGATTCGCCGAGGCCCGGCACAACAATGGGTGTCGCCATCTATGCTCTCCTATTGGGCCGCGCGCCGCGCGGGCGCGTCGACCACCAGCGCATCCTCGACCAGCGCGGCCTGTTCCTTCAGGTGCCGGCGCAGCAGCCCGGTGGCGGGCGAGGCCGCCGCCGGCCGCCCGGCATAGCGCAGCCGCAGCTGCTTCATCCCCATGTCCGCCATGACCGATTCGATCTCGGGCAGCACACTGGTCCAGGCGCCCATGTTCTTCGGCTCCTCCTGGCACCACACGATCTCCGCGCCCGGGAAGCGCGCCAGCTCGGTCTTCAGCGGCTTGTGCGGGAACGGATAGAGCTGCTCGACCCGCAGGATCTGCACGTCCCTGATCTCGCGCTTCTCGCGCTCCTCGTAGAGGTCGTAATAGACCTTGCCGCTGCACAGCACGACGCGCCTGATCTCCGCGTCCGGGCCGGTCGTGCCGCTGTCCCACAGAATGCGGTGGAAGCTGGAGCCGGGGCCCATTTCCGCGAGCGTCGAGACCGCCAGCTTGTGCCGCAGCAGCGATTTCGGCGTCATCACGATCAGCGGCTTGCGGAAATTGCGGTTCATCTGCCGGCGCAGCACGTGGAAGTAGTTGGCCGGCGTCGTGCAATTGACCACTTGCATGTTGTCTTCGCCGCAGAGCTGCAGATAGCGCTCCAGCCGGGCCGAGCTGTGCTCCGGCCCCTGCCCCTCGTAGCCGTGCGGCAGCAGCATGACCAGGCCGGACATGCGCAGCCATTTGGATTCGCCGGAGCTGATAAACTGGTCGATGATGACCTGGGCGCCGTTGGCGAAGTCGCCGAACTGCGCCTCCCACAGCACCAGCGCCTTGGGGTCGGCGAGGCTAAAGCCGTATTCGAAGCCGAGCACGCCCGCCTCGGAGAGCGGAGAGTTGATCACCTCGATCTCCGACTGGCCGCCGGGTCCCATAGGCGCGATGTTGTTGAGCGGGATGTATTCGCTTTCGTTCTCCTGGTCGACCAGGACGGCGTGGCGCTGCGAGAAGGTGCCGCGCTTCACGTCCTGGCCCGACAGGCGGACGTAGAAGCCGTCCTTGAGCAGCGTACCGAAGGCCAAAGCCTCGCCGGTCGCCCAGTCGATCCCTTCGCCCGACTTGAACATCTGCTCCTTCACCGCCAATTGCCGCGCGATCTTGCGGTTGACGTTGAAGGTGGCGGGAACCGTGGCCAGCGCCTTGCCGACTTCCTGCAGGGTCTCGAGGCTGGAGGCGGTATCGCCGCGCCGCTCGTCGCCCGACGCGATGGCGAGGCCAGACCACGCCCCTTCCAGCCAGTCGGCCTTGTTGGGGCGATAGGAGTTGGCGGCCTCGAACTCGGTATCCAGCTTGCTCTGGAACTTTTCGGTGATGCCGTCGACTTCCTCGCGCGTCGCCGTGCCTTCCTCGACCAGGCGGTCCGCATAGATCTGGCGCGTGGTCGGATGGGTCGCGATCTTCCGGTACATCAGCGGCTGGGTGAAGGCCGGCTCGTCGCTCTCGTTGTGGCCGAAGCGGCGGTAGCAGAACATGTCGATGACCACGTCGCACTTGAATTCCTGGCGGAACTCCATGGCCATGCGCGCGACATGCAGCACCGATTCCGGGTCGTCGCCGTTGACGTGGAAGATCGGCGCCTGCACGCCCTTCGCGATGTCCGAGCAATAGGGGCTGGAGCGCGCGGCGGTCGGGCTGGTGGTGAAGCCGATCTGGTTGTTGACGATGAAATGGATGGTGCCGCCGGTCTTGTAGCCGTCGAGCTCCGACAGATCGAGCGATTCCGGTACCAGGCCCTGGCCGGCGAAGGCCGCATCCCCGTGCAGCAGGAGGCCCATCACCTCTTCCCGGCTCCTGTCATTGCGCTGGCGCTGCTTGGCCCGCACCTTGCCCTGCACCACGGTGTTGGCGGCCTCGAGGTGCGACGGATTGGCGGTCAGCGACAGATGGACGATGCGACCGTCGAACTCGCGGTCGGCCGAGGTGCCGAGGTGGTACTTGACGTCGGCCGAGCCCTGGACGTCCTCCGGGTTCGCGGCGTTGCCCTGGAACTCCGAGAAGATCGCGGCGAACGGCTTGTTCATGAAGTTGGCGAGCATGTTGAGCCGCCCGCGGTGGGACATGCCGATCACGACCTCCTTCACGCCGAGCTGGCTGCCGCGCTTGATCACCTGCTCGAGCGCCGGGATCATGGATTCGCCGCCATCCAGGCCGAAGCGCTTGGTGCCGGTGTATTTCTTGTCGAGGAACTTCTCGAACATCTCGGCCGCGGTCAGGCGCTCCAGGATCGCGATCTTGCCGCGGTCGGTGAATTCGCGCTGGTTGCGGCTGCCCTCGATCCGCATCTGCAGCCACTTGCGCTGGTCCGGATGCTGGATGTGCATGTATTCGACGCCGATATTGCCGCAATAGGTCTGGCGCAGCACATGCACGATCTGCCGCACCGTCGCATTCTCGTAGCCGAGGATGTTGTCGATATGGACCTCGCGGTCCATGTCGGCCTCGGCGAAGCCGTAGGTCCGGGGATCGAGGTCGGCGTGCTTGGCGCGCGGCTTCAGTTCCAGCGGATCGAGGCTGGCCTCGAGATGGCCGCGCACGCGATAGGCGCGGATCAGCATCATGGTGCGCAGCGAATCGCGCGCGGCGCGCTTCAGATCCTGCGGCCTGGTGGTGCGGACGGCGAGGCCTTCGTCGTACTGGCCGTTGCCGTGGCCGTTCGCGTCCTCGCGCGCGATCTCGACCGTGCGGGTGCGGGGCGCCCAGGACGCCCCGCGGATGTCGTTGAGGATCGTCTCGCTCTCGTCCTGCAGATCGGCGAAGAACTTCCGCCAGGAGGGATCGACCGAGTCCGGCCGATCGAGAAACCGCGCGTACAGTTCCTCGATGAACGGCGCGTTGGGACCCGAGAGGAAGGTCGACGGATTGATGCTCATGCGTCGCTCGCTTCAGGGACCGCGATCGGGCGACGGCCCATCAATTGTGCTCTATCACCCAAGCGGGTCCGCCCGTGCCCGATCGCCGCGAACGCCGACCCGCTGCCTGTTGTCCCCTACCGCCCCATCGCCTTCAGCATAGCGGAGCCGAGGCTGGCGGGCGACTCCGCCACCTGGATGCCGGCGGATCTCATGGCCTCGATCTTGTCTCCCGCGCCGCCCTTGCCGCCGGAGATGATCGCGCCGGCATGGCCCATGCGCCGGCCCGGCGGCGCCGTGACGCCGGCGATGAACCCCACCACCGGCTTCTTGCGCTTCTGGCGCTTCAGGAAATCGGCTGCGTCCTCCTCGGCGGTGCCGCCGATCTCGCCGATCATGACGATCCCCTGGGTCTCATCGTCGCCCAGGAACATTGCCAAACAGTCAACGAAGCTGGTGCCGTTGACCGGATCGCCGCCGATCCCGATGCAGGTGGTCTGGCCGAGCCCGGCCGCGGTGGTCTGGGCCACCGCCTCATATGTAAGCGTGCCCGACCGGGAAACAATGCCGATCCGCCCGCGCTTGTGGATGTGGCCGGGCATGATGCCGATCTTGCACTCGCCGGGCGTGATGACGCCCGGGCAGTTGGGGCCGATGAGGCGGGTGCGCGACCCGGCCAGCGCCCGCTTCACCCTGACCATGTCGAGCACGGGGATGCCCTCGGTGATGCAGACCACGAGGTCGAGCCCGGCATCGAGCGCCTCCACGATGGCGTCGGCGGCGAACGGCGGCGGGACATAGATCACGCTGGCGCTGGCGCCGGTCCGGGCGACCGCATCGGCGACCGTGTCGAACACCGGCAGGTCGAGATGGGTCGACCCGCCCTTGCCGGGGGTCACGCCGCCGACCATCCGGGTGCCGTAGGCGATCGCCTGCTCGGAATGGAAGGTGCCCTGCGAGCCGGTGAAGCCCTGGCAGATGACCTTGGTGTCCTTGTCGACCAGAACGGACATCGCGTCAGGCCTCCTTCACCGCTTTGACAATCTTCTCGGCGGCGTCCGCCAGATTGTCGGCGCTGACGATCGGCAGGCCGGATTGCGCCAGGATCTTCTTCCCCAGCTCCACATTGGTGCCTTCGAGCCGCACCACCAGCGGCACGTGGAGGCTGACCTCGCGCGCCGCCGCGACCACGCCCTCCGCGATCACGTCGCAGCGCATGATGCCGCCGAAGATGTTGACCAGGATGCCCTCGACGTTGGGGTCGGAGAGGATGATCTTGAACGCGGTGGTGACGCGCTCCTTGGTGGCGCCGCCGCCGACATCGAGGAAGTTGGCCGGCAGGCCGCCATAGAGCTTGATGATGTCCATGGTCGCCATGGCGAGGCCGGCGCCGTTCACCATGCAGCCGATGTTGCCGTCGAGCTTGATGTAGTTGAGGTTGTGCTTGCCGGCCTCCAGCTCGGCCGGGTCCTCCTCGTCCTCGTCGCGCATCTCCTCCACCTCCTTGTGGCGGTAGAGCGCGTTGTCGTCGAAGTTCATCTTGGCATCGAGCGCGATGACATCGCCGGCGCCGGTCACGACCAGCGGGTTGATCTCCACGATCGAGCAGTCCAGCTCGACGAAGGCGCGGTACATCGCGGTCACGAACTTGACGCAGGAGGCAACCTGGCTGCCTTCGAGGCCGAGGCCGAAGGCGATCTTGCGCGCATGGAACGGCTGAATGCCGGTGGCCGGATCGACCGCCACCTTGATGATCTTCTCCGGATGCTTCGCGGCCACCTCCTCGATCTCCACGCCGCCTTCGGAGGAGGCCATGATGGTGATGCGCGACGTCGCGCGGTCGACCAGCATGCCGAGATAGAGTTCGCGCCGGATGTCGCAGCCGCTCTCGACATAGATGCGCTTCACCAGCTTGCCCTTGGGGCCGGTCTGGTGGGTGACGAGATTCATGCCGATCATGCGCCTGGCATTCTCGCGCACCTCGTCCAGCGATTTGGAAACCTTGACCCCGCCGCCCTTGCCGCGGCCGCCGGCGTGGATCTGCGCCTTCACCACCCAGACCTTGCCGCCCAGCTTCCGGGCGGCCTCGACCGCCTCGTCGGGCGTATAGGCGACCTGACCCGAAAGGAGGCCGACGCCGAATTTGGCGAGCAGCCCCTTCGCCTGATATTCGTGGATGTTCATGTCCGGGCCTCAGTTCCTGCGACGCGAAACGCGGCGCAATGATGCAGGTCGCATCCGCCGGAACCCTGGCTCCAGGCCTTCGGATCGGGAGGCCGTTTTGCGTGGAGGAAAGCGGGCGACAGCGGCAGTCCTGGAATTGCTGTGGTGCAGCAATCCGAATTTACCCATCTCTGCGGCCGGTTCAAGCCGATTGTGGCCCGGGCCGGCCCGGGAAACGGGCGGTGTGCGGACTGCCGCCGTCGCTAGCCGATTGCTAGAAGCGAATCGGAAAGGCCGGACTACTTCTTCTTCGCGGCCTTCTTCTTGGCGCCCTTTTTCGAGGCCGCCTTCTTCACACCCTTCTTCTTAGCAGCCTTCTTGGCCGCCAATGCGATACTCGTCATTGCTTCTCTCCTCTTTGAAGCTTCCTCACCACATCGATGAGGCCCCTAACGGCCGCGACCGATTTGCCGAACA
>DASSBF010000034.1:0-8091 GCA_035699005.1 Dongiaceae bacterium | reverse complement strand
TTCTCTGTAGACTAGGCCGAGTTGCTGGTCCTTCTTCTTCAGCACTTCATCGACGTGCACTCCAGCCTGTTCCCACGCGTCCTTCATCTCGCCGAAAGCCCGGTCAAAGCGGGAAGCGGCCAGCGCGGCAGTTTGGTCTGCAGCCTTCTTCGTGCCGACCATGTAGCCGATCCCGGAGCCAGCCAAGGCGGCCAGGATGAACGATAGGCCCACCAGGAAAATGAGCCGGTTGGTTTGCGGTTCACTCGGAATCATGGTTTTGCCCTCGAAAAGCGCAATCATCGTTCCGCCGGGGAGGCTCCGCAAGGAAATAGCGTCCAGGTGGAACTAACTCACACTGCCTTTGGGGGCTACCTTGGTGACACTGTGGGGTGCGTACTTGGCCACGGCTATGATGACGAGGCACTCAAATACGGGAGCCGCTGTGATAACGGCCGCCAGCTTGAGGTAATCCTCCGAGCGGCCAGCGCCGATCGATAGATTCAGGCTATATTCTGCCTCACCGGAAGACACCTTGCTGCTGATTCCGCGGCATCGCGCGCAACGGGTCGCCGCGTGACTTTTCCGGGGAACGGACCTAAGCTTGCCGCGTTTGCTGAAGCAGGGCGCGCAAGATCGCGCCGATCATCCGGAGCGCATTTCTCCGATGAGCGACACCGTCATCGTCCCGACCACCAAGTCCCTGCCGAAGCTCGAGCGGCCGCGGCTGCACAAGGTCATCCTGCTCAATGACGACTACACGCCGCGCGAATTCGTCGTCATGGTGCTGAAGGCGGAGTTCCGCATGACCGAGGATCAGGCCTACAAGGTCATGATCACCGCGCACAAGAAAGGCGCCTGCGTGGTCGCCGTCTTCACGCGCGACGTTGCCGAGACCAAGGCGACGCGCGCGACCGAGGCCGGGCGCGCCAAGGGCTATCCGCTGATGTTCACCACCGAGCCGGAGGAATGAGAGGCTGCTCCGCCGGCGCCGGCGGGCAGAGTTTCACCGGGCGCCGCGCTCGCCGCAGGTCGCGCAGCTTCATGCCGGTGACCCAGCCGACCAGGGCGATGCCGACCACATTGGCCGCGATCATCGACGGGCTGGCGATGGCAAGGCCGTAGATCAGCCACAAGGCCTGCCCCGTCACCATCATCAGGTACATCGTGAGCGAGACGTCGCCTGCGGAACCGAGGCGGCGGATGCGCAGCGCCTGCGGCAGGAAGCTCAAGGTGGTGAGCACGGCCGCGATGAAGCCGAGCGTCTCGAGCAGGGTCGATCCAGGTTGCATGATGGAAGGGTGTCCGGGATGGAGGGTTCAGTGCGCCGTGCGCGGGCGCTCTCCGTATGCGAGCTTCTCGATCCGGTAGCGGCACATGGCATCGTCGACCGTCGACCAGGCCAGCCGCGACCACTCGATCTTGGCTTCCTCGTAGGATTTGAAAGGGCCATGCCATTCCTCGCCGCCGCCGGCGGCGGGTTCATCGAACCCGCTGTCGGAATAGGGCCCGCCGACCACCCAATACCAGGGGTCGCCCGATTCCTCCTCGATCCGGTAGCGCGCGCAGGCATTGTCGACCGAGTCCCAGGCCCGGCGCTGCCATTCGGCCTTGGCGTCGTCATAGGTCTTGAACGGACCGAATTTGTGCTCGGGGGCCCCGTCCTGCAGGCGGTCGAATTTGGTGTCGGCATAGGTTCCGCCGATCACCCAGTATCGCTTCATGGTCAGATTCGATGTACGTCGCTGGTGAATCCCCGAACATATTACGTTAGAAAGAGGTCACCCACTATGAATATTCGGAATGCCCGCCATCGGCGGCGCCAGGAGGTTGATTTGCCCAAGCCCTCGTCGGGAATGACGCCCGCGGATTTCGCGGTGGTTTATGACAAGTTCAAGGCCGCGGTGTCGCGCTACGATTGCGGACGGTTCTGCGCCCCGCTGAACAAGGGGGAGCCGGTCTGCTGCTCGACCCGGCACGCGGTGCCGGTGGTCGACAAGGCGGAGTTCAGGTTCCTGAAGTCACGCACCGATCTGTGGCACGTCTTCAAGCCCTATGATGCCGCCACGCACAAGATCGTGGACGAGCTGCACCACACCTGTGCCGCGATCGAGTGCAAGGGCGCGCGCCAATGCGAGCGTGACAACCGGTCCGTCGCCTGCCGCGCCTTCCCGTTCTATCCGTATCTGACGCGCGAGGGCGACCTGGTCGGTCTCGGCACCTACTGGACCTATGAGGACCGCTGCTGGCTGATCTCCAACATGCGGGTGGTGGAGCGGGATTTCGTCCAGGAATTCATCGCCGCCTATGAATACATCTTCGCGCGCGACCCGGAGGAATACGCCACCATGAAGGCGCATTCCGCGGCTCACCGCCGCGTGTTCAGCCGGCGCGGGCAGCCGATCCCCCTGATCGGTCGCGAGGGCGGGTTCCTGCAGGTGCTGCCGCGCGGCGGGCGCATCCTGCCCTTGCCGGCCAGCCGCCTGCCGCGCTTCGGCGCCTACGTCTCCGATGCTGCGTATCGCGAGGCGGTGAGGGCGGCCGGCGGCGACCTGGCAGTCTCGGCCGCCATACCCGGCTAGCCGGCATGGCCGCGGGGGAAATCTGGCTTGGGCGCGGCACGAAGGACGTGTCGCTCCTGCTCGCGATGGCGAACCGGCACGGGCTGATCGCCGGCGCGACAGGCACCGGCAAGACGGTGTCGCTGCAGGTCCTGGCGGAAGGCCTTTCCCGGGCGGGCGTGCCGGTTTTTCTTGCCGATGTGAAAGGCGACCTGGGCGGCCTGTCGCAGGCCGGGGGCGATCATCCGAAGGCGCGGGAACGCGCCGCCAAGCTGGCGATCGCCGACTATGCCGGCGCGGCCTGTCCCACCATCTACTGGGATCTGTTCGGACAGCAGGGGCATCCGATCCGCACCACCGTGTCCGAAATGGGCCCGCTGCTGCTCAGCAACCTCATGGAGCTGAGCGAGGCCCAGGAGGGCGTGCTCAACATCGCGTTCCGGGTGGCGGACGAGCAGGGCCTGCTGCTGCTGGACCTCAAGGACCTGCGCGCCATGCTGGCCTTCCTGGCGGAGAACGCCGGCGAGCTCGCGGTCCGCTACGGGAACGTGACCAAGGCAACGGTCGGCTCGATCCAGCGGGCGCTGCTGGTGCTGGAGCAGCAGGGCGGCGACAGGTTCTTCGGCGAGCCGGCGCTCGATCTCAACGACTTCCTGCGCCAGGACCGCCAGGACCTCGGCTACGTCAGCATCCTCGCGGCCGACACCCTGATGCGCAGCCCGCGGCTCTATGCCAGCTTCCTGCTGTGGCTGCTGGCGGAGCTCTTCGAGCGCCTGCCGGAAGTCGGCGACCGCGACCGCCCGGCCCTGGTGTTCTTCTTCGACGAGGCGCATCTGCTGTTCAACGGCGCGCCCAAGGCCCTGCTGGACGAGGTCGAGCAGGTTGTCCGCCTGATCCGCTCGAAGGGGGTCGGAATCTTCTTCATCACGCAGAATCCGATCGACGTGCCGGATACCGTGCTGGGGCAGCTTGGCAACCGGGTCCAGCATGCGTTGCGGGCCTTCACGCCGCGCGACCAGAAGGCGGTCAAGTCCGCCGCCGAAACCTTCCGCGCCAACCCGGCCTTCGATACCGCCAAGGCGGTCACCGAGCTCGGCGTCGGCGAGGCGCTGGTGTCGACGCTGGAATCCGGCGGAACCCCGTCCATGGTCGAGCGGGCGCTGATCGCGCCGCCCCGCGCCCGCATCGGCCCCGCCAGCGCCGCGGAGCGTCAGGCCGTCATCGAGCGCTCGCCGGTGGCCGGCAAATACGACGAGGCGGTGGATCGGGATTCCGCCTATGAGCGGCTGCAGAATCGCGCCGCGAGCGCCACTCCGGCGCGGGAGGCGAAGCCGGCGCAGGCTGCTCCGCGCTCGCCCTGGGAGCGGCCGTCGAGGGGAACAGCGCAGCGCCGCGGCAGCAGCCGCCAGAGCGTCGGCGAGGCTTTCGCCAAGAGCGCCGTGCGCGCGATCGGCAGCCAGGTCGGCAGGCAGATCGTGCGCGGCATGCTGGGTGCGCTGTTCAGGCGGTAGGCCGTTTGCGCGGTATCGCTTGCGCCGGGACCGCCGGCTGGTTCCGTCGCACCGCCCCGGGGTCGAGGCCGACGTCCCTCAGCAGATAGTCGCCGATCGCCGCCAATCGCTCCAGCTCGGCCGCCACCCGGCGCCGCTCCCGCCAGCGGCCGATGCGCGCGATCAGCCCGGCGAGCGGTGCAAGGAGCGCCGGCCAGCGCGCCGGCGATGGTGAGCGGCAGCTGCTGGTGGGTTGCGAAATAGTCATGGTTAGCGCCCGTCCGATCTTGTCAGGTCTGGATTTAAGCGCCAGGATGCGCACCCTCAATGCAAGTTCCCGCCGAGTGGATTTACCTGAAGTCATGCGAAAACTGCCCCGCCTGCCGGCCCTGACGGCGCTGCGCGCGTTCGAAGCAGCCGCCCGCCTGGGGAGCGTAACGGCAGCCGCATCGGAGCTCGCCGTCACCCAGGGCGCCGTCAGCCGGCAGATCCGCCTGCTGGAAGAGGATCTGGGGCAGCCCCTGTTCCGCCGCCTGCATCGCGGGCTCGAGCTGACCTCCGGAGGCGAGAAGCTGTCCCGATCGCTGAGCGATGCGTTCGGGCAGATCGGCCATGCGGTCGCGGATATCAAGCGGCCGAACGACGTGGTCTCGGTCAAGGCCGTCCCCACCTTCGCCATCCGCTGGCTGTTGCCGCGCCTGGTCGACTTCAGGCGCGCTCATCCCGCCATCAAGCTCGAGGTCTCCACCGCCTGGCACGAGGTCGACTTCGAGCGGGAGAGCTTCGATTGCGGGATCACCGGCTGCAGCGAGCCTCAGGGTCGCAACTACCTGTGGGTCGAGCTGGTGAAGGAAGCGATCCTGCCGGTCTGCACGCCGGACTACGCGCGCAAGATGGGCGCGCCCCATTCGGCCGCCGATTTCGCGCGGCACAATCTGCTGCATCCGACCCCTGACCGGTCCGACTGGCGGATGTGGATGGAGGGGTGGGGCGGCGGGCGCTTCGATGTGACCGGCGGGCAGACCTTCGACACGATCGACCTCGCCATCCGCGCGGCGGAAGCTGGCCTCGGCGTCGCGATCGCGGAGCTGTCGCTGCTGGCCGACCAGATCGAATTGGGCCAGCTCATCACGCCGGTGCCGATCGCGGTGCCGGCCGGCCTCTCCAACTGGTTCGTCTGCCGCGCCAACATCGCCGAGCGCCCGGCGGTGCGGACGTTCCGCGACTGGCTGGTGGCGGAAGCGGCCAAGACCAAGCAATGGTCCGATGCCTGGCTCGCGCGCAACCGCCTGAAGCCGGCCATCGCGCGGCGGGCTGCCAACAATCCCTAGGCTGCAGGCCGTCCGAAGTCCTGCACCCCAAAGTCCGGCCGGACCGTTTCAGCGGCACCGGGCATCGGACTCAAACGCTGCACTCCCTACGGCTGCTTCGAGAATCTCTCGTAGATATCGAGGTCCCCGCGGCACAGTTCCAGGATTCGGTCCTGCACCTCCCTCGGCTGGTCGGCGAACTTCAGATAGCCGGGCTTTGGGCTTTTGCGCAGATGGTCGATCGAAGATTTTATGTCGTACCGCGCCCGGATCGCTTCTTCGAATTCATCCAGGCGCTCCAGTGTTCCGACGACGGCGAATTTGCTGAGATTGGTCATCGCGTCGGAAACCGCCGCCCGCACCTCGCCCGATCGGCTGTTTGAATCCAAAGCCCGGGCGACCGTTATATCCCCGACGAACATCCTGGTGAACGTCATTGCGGTCATGCGCGCCTGGTCCGTCGCGAGCCAGTTCGGCAAATCGGTTTCGATCGGAAAATGGTCCCGTTCTTCTCGAAAGCGATTGTAGTAGTAGTGAGACAGCATCCTGTCCAAGGGGTTTCTCAGGATGGTGAGAAAGTCGAATTCATCTTCGCGCCCGGAGAAGGCGCGGCTGCTATAGGAGTAGTGACCGCTGATGAATCGCGCGTCTTTCCGTTGGACGAAATACGCAAGGAGCGCCTCGCGAACTTCCCAGCCCGAGATGCCGAGGCTCCGCGCCGCAGTCTCCGCGGCCAAGGGGTCCAATCCAGCGGGTCCTCCGAAGGCCAAGGCCAGCCATCTGTTGACCGAGGTTCCTCCGCATTTCGGCGGATGAAAGAATGCGATGCGCTTCCTCTCGGACAAAGGGCTTTCCGCAAAGCTCGGCACACGTGAACGGCGCACGACCTTCAGGTCGAACGGCTTCAATACGTGCTCATTACCCAGGGTGAGCATCGCGCGTAACATGGTGCGCCTCCCGCAGTCGGAGTAAACACCGGCCGCTTGGCGGGGTTCCAATCACGAAGCGTCGTCATGGCCATGAACCATCGCGGCACGTCGGCGCGAGGATGGCCTAGATGCGGATTTCCTCCAGTCGCTGGCGCAGGCGCGGTGCCGCGAAATCCAGGAACGCGCGCACCTTCGGCGGGGTCAGGCGCGCTTCGGCATGGACGAGGCTGACCGGTATTTCCGGCAGCTCGAACGGGCGCAGCAGGAGCTTCAGCTTGCCGGCCTTGACGGCTGCCGCGGCCTGGTACGACAGCACCCGCGTGATGCCGATGCCCGCGAGCGCGGCGTCGATCGCCGCTTCCGCCGTCGTCACGGTCAGGCGCGAGCGAATGGTCACTGCCTGCTCCTGCCCGCCGATCCGATACGACCACCGATCCGGCGCCGAGAGGTTGATGGAGGCGATGCAGTGATGCCGGATCAGGTCGGATGGATCGCGCGGCGTGCCGTTGGCCTTGAGATAGGCCGGCGCGGCGCAGGTGACGAGGCGCACCGCGCCGACCCGCGCCGCGATCAGCGACGAATCTGCGAGGTGCGCGATGCGCACGGCCACGTCGATGCCGTCCTCGATCAGGTCGGAGATGCGGTCGGCGAGCGCGAGGCGCAACTCGACCTCCGGATAGGCCTTGAGGAAGGCCAGCGCGATCGGCAACACGTGGAGGCGACCGAACACGATCGGCGCGCTGACATAGAGCCGGCCGCGCGGCGCCTCGTACTCGCCGGCCGCCATGCGCTCGGCCTCCTCGATCTCGGCCAGCAGGCGCCGGCAGGATTCGAGATAGGTCCGGCCCGGCTCGGTCAGCACGAACTTGCGCGTGGTGCGCACCACCAGGCGGACGCCCAGATGCTGCTCCAGCAGCGCCAGCTTGCGGCTGACCGTCGGCAGCGGAACCTTCAGCGCGCGCGCCGCGGCCGACAGGCTCCCGCCATCGGCCACCGCAACGAACAGCCGCATCGCTTCCAGGCGATCCATGCTCATGAGGCGTTGAGGAACGTGCCCAGCAGCACCCAGCGCGCCGCGCGCCGCTCCCACTTCGGCTTGGCCTGCAGCGGCGTGGTATAGTGCCAGAACGGCAAGCGGTAGAGCGTGAGGCAGCCGGTCTCGGCCACCGGGACCATCTCGGTAAAATGCCCTCCTTTGGCGTAGACGATGTACTGATGCGCAACGCCCGGCCCGACCAGGCTGAGATGGACATCGAGATAGCCCTTGGCGGCGCGCTTGATCTCCGGCGCGTGGTCGGTGTGCGGGCCGGAATAGTCGCCCTGTCCGTAGCGCAGGATCTGCTGCCCGCCTTCGGGATCGAGCTTGCGCCCGAGTACCGCCTCGGCGAACGCGACCAGGCTCTCCGAGGACAGCAGGTCGATGAGTCCCAGCTCCCTGGCGCGGCGCCAGGCCGCCCCGCGCCGGTTCTCCAGATAGGCCGTGCGGCAGCGCACGCTCTTCGGCAGCCAGTCGTCGTAGTTGCGCCGCATGTCCCAGATGGTTTCGGGCGGGATCGGCCGGCTCAAATCGGTGAGCAGCGCCGCCATCTCGCGCTCCAGCGTCACACGCAAGCGCTCCGCCTTCGGTGCAGAGACCATGCCGCTCAGCGCGACGAACCGGCGCCGGGGATCGGCGAGGGCGGCGCAAATGTCCGGCGCATTCCCAGCGAGCACGCGCTTTCCCGCAGGCGTCAGAAGATCTTCGAATTCGGTGGGAATCGCGGATTTCCGAGGCATTTCGCCTCATGATAGGCCGGTTGGCGCGCTGCGGCAAAGCCGATAG
>DASSBF010000033.1:0-5363 GCA_035699005.1 Dongiaceae bacterium | reverse complement strand
GGATCGCGCGGCGGCGGGCGCCGGTCGCGCGGCACATCTACGCGCAGATGGGAAACCGCTCGCCGATCCTGCCCAACACCGAGGCGCAGGCGCGCGCGCTGGAGCAGGCGCTGGCAGGAACCGAGGCGAAAGCCTTCATCGCCATGCGCTACTGGCACCCGATGACGGCGGAGACGGTGGCGGCGGTGAAGGCCTACGCGCCGGACCAGGTCATCCTGCTCCCGCTCTATCCGCAGTTCTCCACCACCACGACCGCGTCGTCATACCGGCTGTGGCGCGAAGAGGCGGCGCGCCAGGCCCTCACCGCGCCGCAGCGGCTGATCTGCTGCTATCCGACCGAGCCGGGCTTCATCGCCGCCGCGGCGGACCTGGTGCAGCAGGGCATCGCCCGCGCCAGGGCCACGGCGCCGGCCGCGAGGCCGCTGACGGTATTCTCCGCCCACGGGCTGCCGAAACGGATCGTGGCGGACGGCGACCCCTACGTGTCGCAGGTCGAAGCCGGCGCGGCGGCGATCGTGGCCCAGCTTGGCCTCGGCGCCGGCGACTGGGTGGTCGCCTACCAGAGCCGGGTCGGGCCGCTGGAATGGGTCGGGCCTGCCACCGATGCCGTGATCCGCGAGGCGGCCCGGGACAAGCGCGCCCTGGTCGTGTTTCCCATCGCCTTCGTCTCGGAGCACTCGGAAACCCTGGTCGAGCTCGATATCGAGTACCGCCACCTCGCCAAGCGCACCGGCGCCGCCGCCTATGTGCGCGTGCCCGTAGTCGGCACGCACCCTGCTTTCATCGCGGGGCTTGCGGCGCTGGTACGGAAGGCAATCGCCGAAGACGAGGCGGTGCAGGACGGCAGCGGCCGGCAGGCCTGCGTCGAATGTCGGCGCTGTCCGTGCCCGGCTTCGCGAAGAAAATCTCTTGAAATCCTCAAAGCTTACCGCTAGCCTATGCCAGGGCATATGCCAAGGAGCCAACGTGACCATGGAACGCCATGTTCGCCTCTTCAAGAACGGCCGCAACCAGGCGGTGCGGATTCCGCGCGAGTTCGAACTGCCGGGAGACGAGGCCATCATGCGCAAGGAGGGCGATCGGCTCGTTCTGGAGGTTGCGCCACCCCGCCGGCTGCTCCAAGTCCTGGCACAACTCACTCCCCTGGACGAGGAGTTCCCGCCGATTGCAGACCCGACACCGCGAAAATTCGATATGTGACGCTAAGTGTTCCTGCTCGACACCAATGCGCTGTCGGCGCTGGTGCGCGACCCGCAGGGCAAGGTCGCCGCACACATTGCCGCAGTCGGGGAATCGAATATCTGCACCAGCATCATCGCCGCCGCGGAGCTGCGATATGGGGCCGCGAAGCGCGCATCGGCACGGCTTGCCCGCCAGCTCGATCTCATTCTGAAAGCGATAGAGATAATCCCGTTCGAGAGCCCAATGGATCGCGTCTATGCCGAATTGCGCAACGCGCTCGAAAAACGCGGGCGGCCGATTGGCGGCAACGACCTGATCATCGCAGCACAGGCGCTCGCTCTGGAGGCCACGTTGGTGACGGATAATGTGAAGGAATTCGAACGGGTGCCAAGCCTCAAGCTCGAGAACTGGGTGCGCTAGTCGCATGCTCTACGACTGGCTCAAGGCGCTGCACATCATCGCGGTGATCGCGTGGATGGCGGGGATGCTCTATCTGCCGCGGCTTTACGTCTACCACGCTGGGGCGAAGCCCGGCTCGGAGCTCTCCGAGACCTTCAAGGTGATGGAGCGGCGCCTGCTGCGTGCCATCGTCAATCCGGCGATGATCGCGGCCTGGGCGTTCGGCCTGTCGCTGGCGTGGCTGGGCGATCACTGGGGCGAGGGCTGGTTCCACGGCAAGCTCGCTTTGCTCCTGCTGATGCAGATCGTCCATGCCTGCCTCGCGCGCTGGCGGCGCGACTTCGCCAACGACGCCAACAAGCATTCGGCGAAGTTCTACCGGGTGGTGAACGAAGTCCCCACCCTGCTCCTGATCGGCATCGTCATCCTGGCGATCGTCAAGCCCTTCTGATCCATCAAGCCCTTGATCGCCTTCATTTTGCTGCGGTCTTTGCTGCAGCGGAAGTGCAGCATGGCCGAGCCGATGCCAAGCGCGGTCGTGGCTCCCTCCGGCATTCCAGGGCGCTTCGCCTAACCCATCCGAACCGTGGGCTCGCGGCTCCACACCCTGAGAGCGCCCAGGGTCTCGACGAAGGATGCGACATCGCTCCTGCCGTTGAGGGCAATGATGCCCTCGTCCATCACGACGCCGGCCTTTTCCAGCAGGGCTGCCGCGGCCGGCGCGTGGCCGATGAACTTGCAATGAGCGAAGGCGTCGGCAACGAAGTCCCGGGCCGGCGCGTGCCGCACCAGCTTTGCCGCCCCCGCCTCCGAGGGCAGGAGCGCGACGGCGTCATAGAGAACCGACGGGCCGCCGTCGATCATCTGCTGGGCATCGATCCAGCTGCCGTCGTCGGCCTTCACGCCGCCGACCGCCGGCGCGATGACCTCGAAGGCCGCCCCCGCCTTTGCCAGCGCCGATTTCAGCGCCGCGAGCAGCTTTGCCCCGCAGCCCGCGGTGACCAGGATGCCGAGTTTCCGGCCTTCGAACCGGCGGGGACCGTTCCCGATGATGCTGAGCGCCGGCGAAGGCTCGAGATCCTGGCGAACAGGCACGGCCGCGTCCGCCGCCTTCGGCAGCCTCTTGAGCCCCAATCCCTGCGCCACCTTGCCGGCCAGGTCCTGGTGGATGTTGAGCAGATGCGCCACCATCCGTTCGCGGATCACCGGCGTCTCCACCTTGCTCAGTTCGAAGGTCAGCGCGGCGGCGATATGGGCCTGTTCGGTCTCGGTCTGGCTGATGAAGAACTGGCGCGCCTGGCTGTAATGGTCGGCGAAGCTTTCCGCCCGGATACGCTGCTTTGTTCCCTCCGCCGCCTCGGCGAAAGACCGGAATCCCCGCTCTGGCGCTTCGCGCGGCCCCTCTCCCCAGGAATTGGGCTGGTAGTTGACGCGCCCTTTCGGATTGCGCATCGCCATGTGGCCGTCCTGCTGGAAATGCGCGAACGGGCACTTCGGCGCATTGATCGGCAGATGGGTGAAGTTGGTACTGCCCAGCCGCTTCAACTGGGTATCGAGATAGGAGAAGTTGCGGCCCTGCAGCAGCGGGTCGTTGGAGAAATCGATGCCCGGAGGCACGTTCTGGGTCATGAACGCGACCTGCTCGGTCTCGGCGAAGAAGTTGTCGGGCATGCGGTCCAGCACCAGCCGGCCGACGGGGCGCGGCTTCAGTATCTCCTCGGGGATGATCTTGGTCGGATCGAGGACGTCGAAATCGAACCTGTTGGCGAATTCCTGGTCGAAGAGCTGCAGGTTGAGCTCCCATTCGGGGAAGTTGCCGGACTGGATCGCCTGCCACAGGTCGCGGCGATGGAAATCGGGATCGGCGCCGTTGATCTTGACCGCTTCGTTCCAGACCACCGATTGCAGGCCAAGCTTCGGCTTCCAAAGGAACTTGACGAAGGTGGATTCGTCGCGCGCGTTCAGCAGGCGGAAGGTGTGGACGCCGAATCCCTCCATGAACCGGAAGGACCGCGGAATGGCGCGGTCCGACATGACCCACATGATCATGTGCATGCTTTCCGGCGTCAGGCTGATGAAATCCCAGAAATTGTCATGTGCCGATTGCGCCTGCGGGAACGCACGGTCGGGTTCGGGTTTCACGGAGTGGACGAAATCGGGGAACCTGATCGCGTCCTGGATGAAGAAGACCGGAATGTTGTTGCCGACGATGTCCCAGTTGCCTTCCTTGGTGTAGAGCTTGACGGCGAAGCCGCGCACATCGCGCGCCAGGTCGAACGAGCCTTTGCTGCCGGCGACCGTCGAGAACCGGACGAAGGCCGGCGTCTTCTCCCCCGCGCGCTGGAAAATGTCGGCGCGGGTATACCGCGCCAGCGACTTGTAGGTCTCGAAGTAGCCGTGGGCGCCGTAGCCGCGGGCATGGACCACGCGCTCGGGAATGCGCTCGTGATCGAAGTGGAAGATCTTTTCCCGGAAATGGAAATCCTCAAGCGCGACCGGGCCGCGCGCCCCGATCTTGAGCGAATTCTGGTCGTCGGATACCGGGCCGCCTTGGGCGGTGGTCAAGACCGACACGGCGCCGGTCGCAGCCTGGTGCAGTTCGCCGCCGCTTCCCCGCATCAGCTTCTGATCGAGGACGGTTGCGGATCTTGCCTGTGGCGCGCGCCTTTGCTTGGTCGGTGATTTGGGCATGAAAGCTCCCAGGAATTTCGCCGCGCGGGAACGGGGGTCGCGCATCGGCGCGGCATGGAGCAAACCGGAGGCTGCGCGCGTACGTTCCATCATTCCCTTGGTTTCGGCGCGCGCGGTCCCGGCGCTCCGCACCCCCGCTCTCTCGCCGGCAGGTGCGTCGGCCGTTCGCGTTCCCGGCCTTTCCGAAAGCTCACAACCGCTTGATCGGAGGGGGATTTCCCCGCCGCATCCGATCTTCACTTGACCGGCCGGGGGGAATGCATTAACTCTTTGGGCACCGGTCTCGCAAGGACCGCCTGCCTGACGCGACCTCGCCGTCACCTCCGACCCATCTATAAGAATCGGTTTTCCGTGCGAGGCTGGAACCAGGTCCTGAATGGCGATCTTTCGCGCGGGGCCCCTCGCCCCGGAACTTCCTCACCGGCAACCGATTGATTTCGAAAAGCACTCCCCTTGAACGACACCCCGCAGACAGACAAGCCAACCGCGCCCCCGATGAATCTCCAGGACCTGAAGCACAAGACTCCGGCCGAGCTGCTCGAATTCGCCGAAAGCCTGCAGATCGAGAATGCCAGCACGCTGCGCCGGCAGGACATGATGTTCGCCATCCTGAAGCAGCTTGCCGAGAGCGACACCGCCATCATGGGCGATGGCGTGCTCGAGGTGCTGCCCGACGGGTTCGGCTTCCTGCGCTCGCCCGAGGCCAACTACCTGCCCGGCCCCGACGACATCTATGTCAGCCCGAGCCAGGTGCGGCGCTTCGGCCTTCGGACCGGCGACACGGTCGAGGGCCAGATCCGCGCCCCCAAGGACGGCGAGCGCTACTTCGCCCTGCTCAAGGTCAACAAGATCAATTTCGATGAGCCGGACAAGATCCGCCACCGCATCAACTTCGACAACCTGACGCCGCTCTATCCCGACGAGCGGCTGCGGCTGGAGAACGAGGACCCGACCCGCAAGGACATCACCAGCCGCGTCATCGACCTGATCGCGCCGCAGGGCAAGGGCCAGCGCGCGCTGATCGTCGCGCCGCCGCGCACCGGCAAGACCGTGATGCTGCAGAACCTCGCGCACTCGATCGCCGCCAACCA
>DASSBF010000032.1:0-21199 GCA_035699005.1 Dongiaceae bacterium | reverse complement strand
GAGGGGCACCGCGCTGTATCTCGCAGGTGCGCCGCCTCCGGCGCTCGTGCGGCGTCACCCCCCATCCACCCCCGGGCTCTACCGACCCGGGGGTCACTTCGTTCGCTAAGGCTCCGCATCCTTCCCCCACAAGGGGGGAAGGGGCTCACCGTGCGCGCGTGCGCGATCGTGCTTCCCCTAGGTGATAGCCCGACCCAACGGGGGAAGGAGATCGCCGCATGAACGACGGGCATGCGCATTTCGATCCGGCGGCGCCGCTGCCGCTGCTGCCGGGGCATTCCTCCGGCGGGCGGCTGGAGCGCGTGCTGCGGATGGGGCGCTTCGCCGTGACGGCGGAGCTGAACCCGCCGGACAGCGCCGACCCGCGCGACGTCTATGACCGCGCGCTGGTGCTGTCCGAAGTGTGCGACGCCATCAACGCCACCGACGCCTCCGGTGCCAACTGCCACATGTCCTCGGTCGGCATCTGCTCGCTGCTGACGCGCGCGGGCTACGCCGTCATCATGCAGATTTCCTGCCGCGACCGGAACCGGATCGCGATCCAGGGCGACGTTCTGGGCGCGGCGGCCATGGGGGTGCAGAACATCCTCTGCCTCACCGGCGACGGGGTGCAGGCGGGCGACCAGCCGGCGGCCAAGCCGGTGTTCGATTTCGATTCGACCTCGCTGCTGGATTGCATCCGCACCATGCGCGACAAGGCGCACCTGCTGTCGGGCCGCAAGCTGACGACCCCGCCGCGGGTATTCCTGGGGGCGGCTGCCAACCCGTTCGCGCCACCTTACGAGTACCGGGCGGTGCATATCGCCAAGAAGATCGCGGCGGGCGCCCAGTTCATCCAGACCCAGTATTGCTTCGACGTGCCGCTATTGCGCAAATTCATGGACAAAGTGCGCGAGCAGGGGCTGCATGAGAAGGCGTTCTTCCTGATCGGCGTCGGGCCGCTGCCGTCCGCCAAGACCGCGCGCTGGATGAAGAACAACGTGCCGGGCGTGCATATCCCCGATCCGATCATCGAGCGGATGGAAAAGGCCAAGGACCAGCGGGCCGAGGGCAAGCAATTGGCGATCGACCTGATCCAGGAGATCAAGGAGATCGAGGGCGTATCCGGGGTGCATGTGATGGCCTATCGCCAGGAAGAGTTCGTGAACGAGATCATCCAGGCCTCGGGCGTCATGCGGAACAGGCAACGGCGCGCGGTCGAACCCGCCGCTTCTACGTGAAAGGATTGCGTACATGACCGATACCGTCATCAGCTCGGCCACCAGGGAAGTGGTGATCGGCTTCGACCGCCCGTTCGTCATCATCGGCGAGCGCATCAACCCGACCGGGCGCAAGCTGCTGGCGGCGGAGATGGCGCAGGGCGACTACAGCCGCGTCAAGTCCGATGCGCTGGCGCAGGTCGCGGCCGGCGCGCACATGCTGGATGTCAACGCCGGCATCCCGATGACCGACGAGCCGCGCATCCTGGCCGAGACCATCCAGCTGGTGCAGTCGCTGACCGACGTGCCGCTGTCGATCGATTCCTCGATCGTCGCCGCGCTCGAGGCCGGACTCGCGGTCTACAAGGGCAAGCCGCTGCTGAACTCGGTGACGGGCGAGGAGGAGCGGTTGGAGGTGGTGCTGCCGCTGGTGAAGAAATACGGCGCGGCGGTGGTCGCGATCTCCAACGACGAGACCGGCATTTCCGAGGACCCGGACGTGCGCTTCGAGGTCGCGAAGAAGATCGTGCGTCGCGCCGCCGACTACGGCATCCCCTATTCCGACATCGTGGTCGATCCACTGGTGATGCCGATCGGCGCGCTCGGCCAGGCCGGCCGGTCGGTCTTCCACCTGATCCGCCGCCTGCGCAACGAGCTGAAGGTCAACACCACCTGCGGCGCGTCCAACATCAGCTTTGGCCTGCCCAACCGGCACGGGCTCAATTCCAGCTTCCTTGCGATGGCGATCGGCGCGGGCATGACCAGCGCCATCACCAACCCGCTGCATGTGGAGGAGATGATCGGCGTCATGGGCGGCGACGTGCTGATGGGCCACGATGCCCACTGCGCCGCCTGGATCCGCAAGTTCCGCGAGCCGGCGCCCGAAGGCGAGGCGGCGGCCGGCGGCCGGCGTGGCCGCGAAAACCGCCGCCGCGGCGGGGGTGGTGGCGGGGCCGGGAGCGAAGGGATGCAGTCTGCCGCTGAACAGTCGCAAACGGGGGCAGCCAAGGTCGTTAATGGATAAACGCCGGTTGGCCAAGGCTGGCGAAATGGCGTAAGCACCTTCGCCCCCGCTTCCGACACATCGGGGCGGGGGCGAATCACATTCAGGGTTGGGATCATGGCTGCGGAAGGCGCCGAGGCGGTACTGAAAAACGGCAATCACGGCAACGGAAACGGCGATCCGCTGATCGTCTTCATGCCGTCGGGCCGGCGCGGCCGCTTTCCGCTCGGCACACCGGTGCTGCAGGCGGCGCGGCAGCTCGGCGTCGACATCGATTCGGTGTGCGGCGGGCGGGCGATCTGCGGCCGCTGCCAGGTGGTGGTGAGCGAAGGCGAGTTCGCCAAGCTCGGCGTCACCTCCAAGGGCGATCATCTCTCCGACTTCTCCGCGGTCGAGCAGCGTTACGCCGACAAGCGCAGCATGAAGCCGGGCCGGCGCCTCTCCTGCCAGGCCGTGGTGCTGGGCGACCTCGTGATCGACGTGCCGGAGGACAGCCAGGTCCACAAGCAGGTGGTGCGCAAGCGCGCCGAGATGCGTGCGATCGAGATCGATCCGATCGTGAAGCTGCATTATGTCGAGGTGGCGGAACCCGACATGCACGATCCGACCGGCGATCTGCAGCGCCTGGAAAGAGCGTTGAGGGAGCAGTGGGGCCTCACCGACCTCGACACCGATCTGCGCGTAATCCAGGGATTGCAGGCCGCCTTGCGCAAGGGCAAGTGGACGGTGACCGTCGCCGTGCATCTCGGCAAGCAGATCACCGGCGTCTGGCCGGGCTTCAAGGATCAGGTCTTCGGCCTGGCGGTCGATATCGGCTCCACCACCATCGCCGGCCATCTGTGCGAACTGTCCTCGGGCGAGGTGGTCGCGTCTTCCGGCCTCATGAACCCGCAGATCCGGTTCGGCGAGGATCTGATGAGCCGCGTCTCCTACGTCATGATGAATCCGGGCGGCGAACAGGAGATGACCAGGGCGGTGCGCGACGCGATCAACGATCTGACCGCCGCTGTTGCCAAGGAGGCGGGCTGCACCGTCCAGGACATCCTGGAAGTGACGTTCGTCGGCAATCCCATCATGCATCACCTGCTGCTGGGGATTAACCCGATCGAGCTGGGCGGCGCGCCGTTCGCGCTGGCGACCGACGGGCCGACCATGTTCTGGGCCTCGGAGATCGACCTCAAGATCCATCCCAACGCGCGCATCTACGTGCTGCCCTGCATCGCGGGGCACGTGGGCGCGGATACGGCGGGGGTCATCCTCTCCGAAGCGCCGCACGAAGCGGAGGAGATGACTCTGGTCGTCGATGTCGGCACCAACGCGGAGATCGTGCTCGGCAACAAGAAGAGGCTGCTTGCCGCCTCCTCGCCCACCGGCCCCGCGTTCGAGGGCGCGCAGATCTCGTGCGGGCAGCGCGCGGCGCCGGGCGCGATCGAGCGCATCCGCATCAACCGCGAGACTTTAGAGCCGCGATTCAAGGTGATTGGCTGCGATTTGTGGTCGGACCATCCGGACTTCGCGAAGCAGACGGAGGCGACGGGGGTCACCGGCGTGTGCGGCTCCGGCATCATCGAATGCATCGCGGAGATGTATCTTTCCGGGATTCTCACGCAGGACGGCGTGATCGACGGCGCGATGGCCGCGAAATCGCCGCGCGTCCAGGCGGACGGGCGCACCTTCTCCTACCTGCTGCACGACGGCACGCCGCAGCTGCGCATCATGCAGAACGACGTGCGTGCGATCCAGCTCGCGAAGGCCGCGCTCTATGCCGGCGCGCGCCTGCTGATGGATCATCTCAACATCGACAAGGTCGACCGCATCACCCTCGCCGGTGCGTTCGGCAGCCATATCGACGTCAAGTATGCCATGGTCCTCGGCATGATCCCCGATTGCGACCTCGCCAAGGTGACCTCCGCCGGCAATGCCGCCGGAACCGGCGCGCGCATCGCCCTGCTGAACGCCGCCGCGCGCGATGAGATCACCCGCGTGGTGAAGCAGGTCGAAAAGGTCGAGACCGCCGTCGAACCCAAGTTCCAGGCGCACTTCGTGGAAGCGATGGCGATCCCCCACAAGACCGCCCCCTACCCGCACCTCGCCAAGGCGGTCGCGCTGCCGGCGCCGAAGGAAGCCGCACCGACCGGCGATGACGGCGGGCGGCGCAGGCGGCGGCGAGGCTGACTCGACTCTCTCCCATTCCGTCATTGCCGGGCTTGACCCGGCAATCCAAGTTGCGTTCAGTCTCGCGGTTGGCCGAGTTGGATTACCGGGTCCGCCGCTTCGCGTCGGCCCGGCAATGACGGTCTTAAGAGAGAGTTCCGCATCATGCCGATGAAGAACCCGCCGCATCCTGGTGAGTTGCTCAAAGACAATGTCGACGAGCTCGGTCTCAGCGTTGCCGAGGCGGCGAAGGGTCTGGGGGTCACGCGCCAGCAGCTCTACAACGTGATCAACGGCAAGAGCGCGATTACGCCGGAAATGGCGGTCCGGCTGGAGAAGGCGCTGGGCGGCACAGCCGACCTGTGGCTGCGCATGCAGGTGAACTATGACCTGGCGCAGGTCCGCCGCAATGATCGCGGCATCAAAGTCCGGCGCCTCTCGCCCAAGGCCGCTTGAACTGACCGCCATGTCCGACGAAGACGACGACCTCCCGCCACTGCCCGCGGGCAAGAAGAACTACATGACGCCGGAGGGCCATGCCCGGCTCGTTGCCGAGCGGCGCAGGCTCTGGAACGAGGAGCGGCCGGAGGTCGTACGCGTGGTCGAATGGGCGGCCGGCAACGGCGACCGCTCGGAGAACGGCGACTACATCTACGGCAAGAAGCGGCTGCGCGAGATCGACCGGCGGCTGCGCTTCCTCGACAAAAGGCTCTCCATCGCCGAGGTGGTCGACCCCGGCGCCCAGAAGAATCGCAGGAAGGTGTTCTTCGGCGCCAGCGTCACCTATGCGCGCGCGGATGACAGCGAAATCACGGTCGCGATCGTCGGCATCGACGAGACGGATGCCGGCCGGATCAGCTGGATTTCGCCGGTCGCGCGCGCCCTGATGGGCAAGAGCGTCGGCGACACGGCGAAGGTCCCGACGCCCAAGGGCACGGAGACGATCGAGATCGTGGCGATCGCGTATCCAGGCTAGCAGGCGCGGTGCAGCTCTGCGCCGATCCATGCACGGAACGCCGGCCGCGCTCCTGAAAGCGCATTTGCCTCAAGGCCCGCTTGCTGGCATGAGTCTCCGCGGCGGGAACCTGCTGAAGGTGGGGATATCGTGACGTCCGACGTGGCAGTCGATGGCAGCGGCCGGCGCCCGCTTTTCGCCGCCCTGACCTTGTGCGGCGGGATCATGATCTTTTCGGGCCAGGACTGGATCATCAAGCTGCTGAGCGGCGACTATCCGGTTCATCAGGCGATCGCGATCCGCGGCGTTGTCGCAGTCCTCATCCTGCTGGCCGCGATCGCCTGGTCCGGCAAGCTGCGCAGCCTCCGCTCGCCCCGCGCCGGGCTTTTGGTCGTGCGCGGCCTCATCCTGATGGTCGCCTATACCACCTACTATCTCGCCTTCCCGGCCATGCCGCTCGCCAGCGTGGTGGCGCTGTGGTTCACGGTGCCCCTGTTCGTGACGGCGCTCGCGGGGCCGTTCCTCGGCGAGAAGGTGGGGGTGCGGCGCTGGACCGCGACGGTCGTCGGCTTCGTCGGGGTTCTCATCATCGAGCGGCCGTTCAGCGCAGAGTTCAGCGCCGCCACCCTGCTGCCGGTCGTCTCCGCCCTGTCCTATTCGATCTCCGCCCTGATGGCGCGGCGCATGGGCGCGACCGAGAGCGCGCCGGTCATGTCGTTCTACCAGAACCTGGTCTACCTGCTGGTGGCGCTGGTCATGGCCGGCTTTTTCGGCGGCGGCGCCTATGCGGGGAACGGCAATCCGAGCCTCGACTTCCTGATGCGCGGATGGGCGATGCCGACGCCGCGCGACCTTGCGCTGCTCGCCGCCTGCGGCGTGATCGCCTCGATCGCCACCGTGCTGCTGACCCAGGCCTACCGGATGGCGGAGGCGAATTTCGTCGCCTGCTTCGAATATTCCGCGATCATCTGGGCGACCTTCGGCGGCTATGTGTTCTGGCGCGAGGTGCCGGACTTCTATTCCCTGGCCGGCGCCGCGCTCATCGTCGCGGCAGGGATCTACGTGCTGTTCCGCGCCCAGCCCGCGACGCCCATCCAGACCGAGCAGGTCTAGATCCGGATCATGTGGTTGTCGAAGCGGAACTCGCCGTTGGCGCCGAGCGACGACGGCGCGGCCGCATCGCGCGATACTTCGAACAGCTCGCCGCTGCCGCTCGAGATGATGAGCTGCCCCGGCGCGCCGGTCGCGCTGAGGCCGCAGCCGTCATGGACGTGGAGCGCAGCCAACACCGCCCCGCTTTCGTCCCACAAGCCGGTGCAGTTACCGCGCGGCGAGCTCATGGCGATCAGGCCGGCCCCGCTGTCGACCGCCGCAGCGCCGCAATAGCCGCGCAGCCTGGCCCAGCCGCCGGGCGGCGTCTCCAGCCAGCGCGGCTTGCCGCCCGGCCGGTGCAGGAAGCCGAGCGGCCAGTCGAGATCGGGCACGTCGGCGGAATCCTGCAGCGCCGCCACCACGTCGCCGGCCTCGGTCATGGCCAGGTGCCGGATCGAGAGCCGCGCGAATTGCGCGTCCAGCGTCACGCGCTGCAGCAGCCTGCCCGACTGCCAGTCGAGATAGACGAGGTCGGAGCGGATATCGGGCAGGTCGCGGCCGCTGGTGTCGTCGTGACGCTTGTCGATGCCGCCATTGGCGACGATCAGGGTCTTGCCGCCGGGCATCAGCTCCAGGTCGTGCGGACCGATGCCGAGCGTCGGGACCTCGCCGATGCGCTGGTAGCCGGCCTTGGCATCATAGATGCCGATCACGCCCCGGTGCCGGTCCTCGTCGTTTTCGGTCGCCAGCAGCAGATCGCCGGCCTCAGCGAACAATCCATGGCCGGAGAAGTGGCGCGCGGACGCGGAGGAAATTTCCGTCAGCACCTCGCCGGCTCGCACGTCCAGCACCAGGGCGAACCTGCCCGCGCGCCGCGCGAAGCATACCGCCTCGCTGCTGTTCGGGCGCTTCGCCAGGCCATGACCGCGGCCGGGGAGATCGAGGTCGAAGGACGTCCCGCCATCCTCGCCCAGCGCCACCGCCGCATAGCGCCCGGGCAAGGTCGCGGCGGAGGAGAGATAGCGCGCGCCTCCGCTCGCCAGCGCCGGCTTGCGGGCAAAAAGCGCGGTTGCACCGACCGCCAGCAGAGTGCGTCGATTCAGGGTCATTCTAGTCACCATCGAGGGCATTGAATCCGATCGGCAGATTGAGCGTGGTCGCAACGCGCCCCGACAGCACGTCGCGCACCCTCGCCAGCTGTGCAGCGAGAGTCTCGACCGGCTTGCGCTGTGCCGGGTTCGCCACGGCCTGATCCATGGGGAGCGTGATCTGCGCAAGATCGGCCGAGGCCTGGTCGATCGCGGCGAGCATCGAGTCTGTCGCCGCCTTGCCATCCGGCTGCGCCGCCAGCAGGCCGCCGAGGCCATGATCCGCGCCGAACAGGGCGCGCAGCCCCTGCAGGTTCGCCTTCAGCATCGCGACCGACTGGCCGCTGCGCCAGAATTCCGCCGCCTGCGGCTTGGCCTTCTGGAGGCTGGCGCCGAGCGGCGCCAGCAGCTTCATGTCGCGCATGGCGATGGTGGCGGTGAGGAGGTCGTTCAGCAGGCGCGCGGCGGCATCGCGGCCGCTCGGCATCGCCTCGTCCTCTTCCGACGGATGCTCGATGCGCGCCAGGAAGGACGGGTCGCCTTCGGTCCAGCCTGCGGCCAGGTCATGGGCGATGGTCGCGAGGTTGGCGCCGATTGCCGCAAACAAGCCGCAACGGAACGAGTCGGGTTTCACGTCCGCAAGCGCGTCCTTTTCGAACAGCATGCGGTCCAGGGCGGGCAGCCCCTGCACCCCGACCGTGGTGGTTGCGAAGTGCTCCGGCTCCAGCGCGGCCTCGTCCTGCTCCTTCAGCACGTTGGCGAGCTGGCGGCCGACGATGTTGCGCTTGTCCGGCCAATACTCGATGCGGAAGGCGCGCTGGTGCTGGTCGACCGGGCCGAAGCTGATGTACTGGATCCTGGCCCAGGCGGTGGCCATCGCGGCGAACTGCTTGCGCGCCTCGGCCAGGGTCCCGTCGCTCGGCGTCTTGCACAGCGCATCGAGGCCGCCTCGCAGGCTCTCCGCTGCTTGTTCGAGTGTCTGATAGGCGGGGATGATCTCAGCCTTCGCGGTTGCCGCGACGGCCGCCGAATAGTCCTGATCCTCCAGCGCCAGGGCCGGCGCCGTCGCGGTCAGCAGCAGGATGGCAACGGCAAGGGATCGGATCATAGGCTCTCCAGGAATGCGATCAGCGCCGCGCGATCCGCGGGCGACAGTTCGGCGGCGCGCGTCTTGGCCGGCGCCGCTTCGCCGCCGTGCCACAGGACCGCCTCGAGCATCGAGCGGGCGCGGCCATCGTGCAGCAGGTTGGCCCCGCCCGGCTGTGCGACACGGGCGCCCAGGCCCCATAAAGGCGCCGTCCGCCATTCGCGTGCCTGGGGAACCTGTGAGATCGAATCCTCCTCCGTGCGGTCGGCCAGGCCATCGCCCATGTCATGAAGCAACAGGTCGCTGTAGGGCGAGAACCAGGCGGTCTTGCCCGCGGCGAGCTCGGCCGGCTGCTGCGGCATGTGGCACGCACCGCAGCCGATCGACGCAAAGATCGTGGCGCCGCGCGCCGCATCTGGCGCAGCGGCCTGCCCGCGGGGGGCGGGAAGCGCGCGCAGGTAGATCGCGATCAGATCCACCACGCCGCCGTCCACCTCCACTGCGCCCGGCGCCGCCCCTTGCGGCGCGGCGCGGCAGCCGGACTCGGCCACCGTGCAATCGCCCCACGGCTCCGGCTGCAACGGCGTCGAAAGCCCGATGTCGGAACGGAAGGCGGCGGAAATCTGGTGGGCGAGGTCCGGCTCGCCGGCCTTCCAGCCGAGATGGCCGGGTGCGATGCCCTCATCGCCATAGCGCCCGATCGCGATCGCGCCGGAGATGCCATCGCCATCGAGATCGTCCGGATCGGCCAGCGCCGCCAGCCGCGACAGCGGCACGCGCTCCAGCAGCCCGACGCCGTGCAGGTCCGGCGCCAAGCGCGGCGACAGCCAGGCGAGATCCTTCAACCCTTCCCAGCCGGTGACCGTGAAACGCGGCCGGCGCAGTTCGACCGCCGTGCCGTCGGCCAGACGCTCGCTGTGCGTATCGAACGTGACGCGCAACTGCCCCTCCGGCAGCACGCCGGCGACCGCCATGGTCTGCACCTGCCCGCCAAGGATGACATGCGGGATTAGTCTGCCGTCCTGTTCCGCGCCGACCCGCAGCACAAGGCCGGCGGTGGGCGGCAGGTTGCCTTGCTTCAGCGCAACAGGAGCGCGGCCCGCGCCCTGATGGCAGGAGCTGCAGGCGCGCGCGTTGAACAGCGGCCCGAGCCCGTCCGCCGCCCTGGTGGAGGACGGCGCGGAAACCCACAGCCGCTCGAACAGGGCCTTGCCCAACGCCTTGTCCATCGGATCCTCGGCCGCCTGCGCGCCGCCAGCGGCGAAGGCCAGCAGCGCAATGGAGACAGCCGCGCTCTCCCTAAGCCACCCGGACATGGCCCATCATCCCGGTTTCCTGATGCTCGATGATGTGGCAATGCATCATCCACTCCCCAGGATTATCCGCTGTGAAGCCGATCTCAACCCGCTCGTTGGGCGCGACCAGGACCGTGTCGGCGAGATGCGGCACGATCTCGCCCTTGTTGGACCTCAGCACGCGGAAGGTATGACCGTGCAGATGGATCGGGTGCTGGTGCGGCGTGCCGTTGAACAGCTCGAAGATATAGGACTTGCCGAGCTTCAGCTCCGCCAGCGGCGGCGGCTTCAGCCGATGGTCCTGGCCGGACCAGGACTTGCCGTTGATGGCCCAGAAGGTGCGGTGCGGGAGGCATAGCTCATCGGGTCCGAGCCCCGGGTTCTGCTTGAGGTACGCTTCAAGCTCCGGCGATTCATGGCCGGCGGTCAAATCGAAGGTCAGGCGCTCGGCGTTCGGCAAATCCGGCTCCGTGACGCGGCTCGCCGGCAACGCGGGCATCGCGCCGGTGGCGGGGAGCGGATTTTCGAGCACCGCAGAAATCTCCGCCAGCAGCTCCGGCTGTGCGCCCCAGACATTCTGCAAACGTACCCTCTGCTGCGGCATGCGGAATGCCACGTCGATGCGCATCGCGGGACCGAGCGTCCAGACCTTGAGCGGAATTGGCGGAAGCAGGGGATTCCCGTCTGTCCCGATCAAGAAGCCTTCCGCGCCATCCAGGGCCAGCACGACAATGCGCGAGACGTCGAGGTTGAGCACGCGCAGGCGGACCCAGCCGTTCGCCGGCGCCGTCAGCGCTGCCGACGGCCGACCATTCACCGTCTTAACATTGCCGAACGTGCCGCCATGCGACGCGCCTTTGTCGGTCGAGAATACGTCGAACGAGCCGTCGGCCTTCAGCCGCCAATCCTTGATCACGCAAACGAGATCGCTCGAGAACAGGCCCCGCTCCGCCTCGTCCTCCACGATCAGGACGCCGCCAAGCCCGCGGCCGAGCTGCGCGACCGTGTCGCAATGCGGATGGAAGAAGAACGTGCCCGCATCGGGCGGCACGAATTCGTAGGTGAAGGATTGGCCCGGCTCGACCGGCGGCTGCGTCATGTAGGGCACGCCGTCCATCGCGTTGCGCAAACGGATGCCGTGCCAGTGGATCGTCGTGTGCTCGGTCAGCGCGTTGGTGAGCGTGGCGCGGAACGGATGGTCCCGCTTCGTGCGCTGCACCAGCGGCCAGTCGTCGCGATAGGCCCAGATCGGCGCCGTGGTTCCCGGCAGCAGCGCCAGCGACCGCTCGCGCGCCTCCAGCGCGACAACCGCATCGTCGGCCAAGGCAGTACGCGCCAACGGCAGCGCTGCAAGCGCCGCCGTGCTGCCGAGGAATTGCCGCCGCGTGAACACTGAACGCTAACAGGCACCTTCCCCCGCCCGTCCGCGAATGCGAACCTTCGTCCGCGGGGTGGGGGAAGGGGAGTCTTTTCCAGTTGGATTCATCTTGCGCAATGGCCTCGCCGCCTATCCTTCCAGCAACTACTGCGCGACCGCCGATGGATTGTCGAGCGAATCCGAGCCTTCGATCGCGACCGCGCCGATCTTGAGAGCCTCGACTGCCTTTTCCACCGCACGAGTCTGCGCGATCAGGCCGTCGATGCCGTCCTGGACCATCTGGTTGCCCTCGGTGTTGCCGTCGGCGATCATCTGGTCGTAGGCCATTTTGCCGCTGTCGGCGGTGTCCTTGATCGTCTGCAGGCGGGCCTTGGCGTCCGCCATCGCCGCCTTCACGCCCGCGTCGGCTTCGGGCGAGGCTTCCTTCACCAGGTCGGACAGGCTGTCGCCCTTCACCACGCTGCCATCGAGTCGGGTGTAGCTGCCCTCGTAGATCGAGATCATGCCGATCTCGTCGTAATAGTGCGAGTTGTGGGTATTGTCCGAGAAGCAGTCGTGCTCCTCCTCCGGATCGTGCAGCAGCAGGCCGAGCTTCATGCGCTCGCCCGCCAGCTCGCCGTACGACAGGCTGCCCAGGCCCTGGAACATCATGCCGAGCGCGGCATTGCCGCCGGCGTCGCGCAGCGCCTTGCGCGCGGCGCCGTCCTTGGCCCAGTCGCCGGTCATTTCCTTGAGGTCATCGACCAGCAGGGAGGTCGCCGCCTTCAGATAGTCCGCGCGGCGATCGCAGTTGCCATGAGTGCACTTGGCCGTGTCGTAGTCGCTGGCGGGCCGGTTGCCGGCACCGGGGCCAGTGCCGTTGAGGTCCTGACCCCACAGCAGGAATTCGATGGCGTGATAGCCGGTCGCGACGTTGGCCTCGGAATCGGCGGCCTCGTGCAGCTGCCGCAGCAGGTCCTTGGTGATCTTGCCGGCATCGGTGGTCTGGCCGCCGAACGAGATCCGGGTGTTGGCGATGACGTTGGCGGTGTAGAGCGGGTTCTCGTCCGATTCCGTGCCGTAGGATTCCGCGACGTAGTCGATCAGGCCCTCATCGAGCGGCCAGGAATTCACCCGGCCTTCCCAGTCGTCCACGATCTTGTTGCCGAAGCGGTAGCCTTCGGTCTGCTGATAGGGCGGGCGCGATGCCAGCCAGGCCTGCCGCGCGGTCTTGAGGTTCGCCTCCGTCGGTTTGGCGGTCAGGGCATCGACCGCCTTTTCCAAGGCTTCGGCTGTTGTGAGCGCATCCTGATATTTGGCGTGCGCGATGTCGGCGTAGGACTCGACTACCGAGGCCGTATCCGCCGCCAGCGCCGGCCCCGCCCCCGCCATCCAGGCCCCGCCGACCAATACGCACCACAGTCCCGCCTTGCCGACCATCAGTCTCTCCTCCGTCAGATGGCGGCAAGATAATGAGAATGATTATCAGATGCAATCGCAAAAAGGGTGGGATGGCGGCAACCGCCGGGCCGCGCCTGATCACCGATCGGAAGGCAGCGCGGCCGCTCCGGTGCCGAGTTCCTGCAGGAAAACCTGCCGCGGCACGATCGCGCCGTGATGGCCGATCACGATGGCGGCGCAGCGATGGCCGAGCCGCGCCGCGTCCAGGGCATCCTCGCCCGCCAGGGTCGCGGCCAGGAAGCCGGCATTGAAGGAATCGCCGGCGGCGGTGGCATCGACGATTTTCGCGACCGCCACCGCCGGGACGACGGTTCTCTGTCCGTCGACGGATACGAGGCAGCCCCGCCCGCCTTGCTTGATCACGATGGTGCGGGGCCCGAGCGCCTGCCCGAGCGCCTGGATGAGGTCGCACGCCTCCTCCGCGCTGTCGACGTCGTTGAGCGCGGCTTCATCCTCGAGGCTGGAAAGGACGAGATCGGTCAGCGCGAGCTGGTCGCGGATCTCGCGCCGCGCCACCTCCGCGGACGGCCATCCGCGCGGCCGGTAGTTGGTGTCGAACGCGACCTTGCCGCCCCGGGCGCGGAACCGGCGCAGCAGATCGAACAGCCGCTCGCGCCCGGCTTCGCCGTAGAGCGACAGGCTGATGCCGCTGAGGTAGAGCCAGTCGTAGTGCAGCAGCGCGCGGCACAGATCCTCGGCGCCGGCGTTGCTGAAGAGCTCGCGCGCCGGCGCCTGCTGCCGCCAGTAGAAGAAGCGGCGATCGCCCGCATCGTCCAGCTCGATCATGTAAAGGCCGGGCAGCCGTCCGGCGGCGCGCTGCACCATCCGGGTGCCAACCCCTTCCGCCTGCCAGGCGGCGATCATGTGCTCGCTATAGGGATCATCGCCGACGGCCGTGATGTAATCGACCGCGATCCCGAGGCGCGCCAGATAGATCGCAGTGTTCAAGGTGTCGCCGCCGAAGGCCAGCCGGCGCAGCTCAGTGCCCGCCTGCGCGGCGGAGAGCTCCAGCATGCATTCGCCGATGGAGGCGACCCGCCGGCCTAGCCGATGCGATTGCGTCATTCGGGCACCGCCCCCTCGAGTCTCGGATTGCGATCGCTCATGGATACCACAGGGACAGAGGATTGAACCGGCTCTCCCGGCATCCGCGGAAAACAGGCGACGGGAACCGCGCGTGTCCGGCCGCTCCAGGTCTATTGATGTGATTCCCGCATTTGATAGAATTCTCGCAGGAAATCCATCCAAGCTAGACTTGGCCGCATGGCGCAGCGCAAGACGACGATCCAGGACGTGGCGGCAGCGGCCGAGGTTTCGGTCGCGACGGTAGACCGCGTGCTCAACGGCCGCGGCGGCGTGCGGCAGGAGCGCGCGCGGCGCGTGCTGGAATGGGCCCGCAAGCTCAAGATCGACCGCGCTCTGGACGACCTGCCGATGCGCTGGCTCCGCATTGCGATCCTGATCCAGAACCCCAGCAACCCCTATCACGGCGCGCTGAAGACCGCCTTCCAGCACGCGCAGCGCACCTACGAGGCGCAGCGCGTCATGTGCCTCCTGCACTATTTCGACAGCCTGGAGCCGGCGGCGGTGGCGCGCGCCATTCACCGCGCGTCGGAGAAGGCGGATGGCCTGGTGATCCTCAGCTATGACCATCCGCGCATCACCGCGGCGCTGAAGACTATCAGCAGGACGATTCCGATCGTGACCGTCGCCAGCGATCTGCCGGCCTCGGGGCGCATCGCCTATGTCGGCAGCGACAACCGCGTCGCCGGGCGGGTGGCGGGCGAACTGATGGGGCGCTTCCTCGGGCCGCAGGGCGGCGGCATCCTGGTGGTCAGCGGCATGCACGATTTCATCGGGCACGAGGAGCGCGAAGGCGGATTCCGCGCCGTGCTGCGCCGGCGGTTCCCGAACTGCGACGTGGTGGCGACGGTCGAAAGCCAGGAGCAGCAGGAGCGCACCGAGAAGCTGACGCGCGAGGCCTTCAAGCGATTTCCGAACCTGCGCGGCATCTACAACATCTCGGTCGGCAGCCGCGGCATCTCCAGCGCGCTGCGCGGAATCGGCAAGGCGGGCGAGACCATCCTCATCAGCCACGAGATGACCGACGTGCATCGCGAATTGCTCGCCGACGGCATGATGGACGCCGTGCTCGACCAGAACCCCCAGGTCGAAGCGCTGCGCGCCGTGCAGCTGCTGCTGCACTACAACCGCCGCGTCCCCGACACAGAGGTCCCCCTTGAGACGCCGGTCACCATCTACCTGCGCGAGAATTTGCCGCAAGGTTGAACTCTACACCTCACCCATTACAAAGGACCCCTTCCCCCTTGCGGGGGAAGGATGCGTAGCCTTGGCGAGCAGAGCGAGCCTAGGCGAAGCTGGATGAGGGGGCCGCGCCGACAGGCGCGCAGCGCTCAAGCTCAAAAAGCTGGACAGAGCCAGGCATTGCGCTCTTGCGCGCGCGGCTTCCGCCGCGCTACCCCTCATCCAGCTTCGGCTAAGCTCACTGACGTTCGCTAAGCCTCCGCATCCTTCTCCCGCAAGGGGAGAAGGGGATTCTATTGAAAAGGAGGAATTCTATGCCGCCAGCTTCAGCTTCGCGCCCGCGCACAGCTCCGCGAGGTGGGCGCGGCCCAGCGCGGCATAGCTGGCGGGGTGGGCGACGCGGGGATCCTGCTCGGCTTCCTGCACCAGCCAGCCGCTGTATTTGGCCCTGGAGAGAATTTCGAACACGCTTCTGAAATCCACCAGCCCATCGCCGGGGGCGGTGAAGATGCCGCAGAGCACCGCTTCCGAGAAGCTGACGTCGCGCTGCCTGCAGGCCGCGAGGGCATAGCGGCGGATGTCCTTGCAATGGACATGCGCGATGCGCGCGGCATATTTGCGCGCCACCGCGATCGGATCGCCGCCGGCGAAGGTCATGTGGCCGGTGTCGAGCAGGAGGCCAACCGCCTCGCCGCTGTTCTCCAGCAGGCGGTCGACATCCTGCTGGGTCTCGATCACTGTGCCCATGTGGTGATGCACGGCCATCTGCACGCCTTGGCCCAGCATGTGGTCGGCGACTTCCGTGAAGCGCCCGCCGAGGCGTTTCCAGTCCGCAGCGCCCTTGAGCTTCGGCCGGCGGCTGATGGGCGCACCGACCTGGTTGATGATCTCTCCGGTGGTCTCGGCGAACACCATCACCTCCGCGCCCAGTGCCTTGAGCAGCGTGAGATGATCCTTCATCTCGGCAATTTCCGCCTTGGCGTCGCGCTCCATCAGGCCGGCGGAGTACCAGCCGGAGACCAGCCTCAGTCCATGCTTCTTCAAGGCCGGCGCAAGCGCCTTGGCCGAGCGCGGAAACTTGCGCCCCAGCTCGACCCCGGAAAAGCCCGCTGCCTTGGCCTCCTTGAGGCAGGTGTCCAGTGAAATGAAATCGCCGAGCCATGGCATGCAGTCATTGGTCCAGCCGATCGGGTTGATGCCGAGACGTACGCTCATGAAAAAAACCTGTGTGATCAGTGAAGGGATGAAGCGGTTTGGCTATCCGGGCGGCTCATGGCGGCGAGCTCGGTCTCGAGATCGACCAGCTCCTTGCCGCCCGCCATCATCTCCACAACCCGGTCGCGCGAGATCTCGCCCTTGCGGAAGGTGCCGAGAGAGCGGCCGCGATTGAGCAGCGTGATGGTGTCCGCCACCGGGAAGGCGTGATGAACGTTGTGGGTGATGAAGATGACCCCGAGCCCGCGCGCACGCGCCTTCGCGATGAGGCGCAGGACCACCGCCGCTTGGTGCACGCCGAGCGCCGAGGTCGGCTCGTCGAGGATCAGAACCTTGGCGCCGAAATATACCGCGCGCGCGATCGCGAGGGATTGCCGCTCGCCGCCTGACAAGGTGCCGACCGGCTGCCCGGGGTCGCGGATGTCGATCCCCATGCGCCCCATCTCGTCGCGCGTCACCCGCTCGATCATCGGCCAGTCGAGATGCTTGAAGGGCGCCCAGCCGGTCAGCGGCTCGCGCCCCGCGAAGAAATTGCGCGCAACGCTCATCAGCGGCACGGTCGCGAGATCCTGGTAGACGGTTGCGATGCCGCGATCCAGCGCATCGCGCGGTGAGGCGAACGCCACCGGCTGATCGTTCAGCCTGATCTCGCCCCTGGTCGGGCCGTGCACGCCGGACAGAATCTTGATCAGTGTCGACTTGCCCGCGCCGTTGTCGCCCAGCAGGCAATGCACTTCGCCGGCCTGGACCGCGAACGAGACGCCGCTGAGCGCGATCACCGTGCCGAAATACTTGCTGACGTCGCGCAGCTCCATTAGCGGGGCCATCAGCGGGTCTCCGACGCCTTGTTGCGGATGTAGTCGTTGAACAGCACCGCGGCCAGCAGCATGATTCCCATGAACGCCTTGAACCAGTCGGTGTCGATGCCGGTGTAGAAGATGCCCATCTGCACGATGCCGAAGATGAGCGAGCCGAACATGGCGCCGACCGCGGAGCCGTAGCCGCCGGTCAGCAGCGTTCCGCCGATCACCACCGCGATGATGGATTCGAACTCCTTCTGCAGGCCGCGATTGGTGTCGGCCGAGCCGACCGTCAGGACCTGGATGCAGGCGAACAAGGTGGCGGCGAGGGCGGTCAGCACGAACAGGCGGATCTTCACCTTGGCGACCGGCACGCCGACGTTGCGCGCGGCGTTTGGATCGCCGCCGACGGTGAATATCCAGTTGCCGAACCGGGTCTGCAGCAGCACCCAGGTGGCGATCGCCGAGAGCGCGAGCCACCACAGGATGGAAACCGGGATGCCCTGCACCGTCGGCAATCCGTCCGGGCGCTTGTCCATGACGCCGATATCGGCCAGCCAGGTCAGTACGCTGCCGCCGAACTGTCCGTTGAACAGCGGCGCCAGCCAGTCTTGGTCCGCCAGGTCCTTCATGCCCGGGATTTGCGTGCGCCCGGTGATCAGGCGGGTGGCGCCAAGCGTCACGCCGCGCAGGATGAACAGCGATGCGAGCGTGACGATGAACGATGGCAGGCCGGTCTTCATGACCAGCCAGCCGTTGAGATAGCCGACCATGTAGGCTGCGGCGAAGGCAACCAGGATGGAAGCCCAGACCGGCCAGCCGTACTTCGTCGACAGGATGGCGATGATGATGCCGGCGAAGGCAACCATTGAACCCAGCGACAGGTCGAACTCGCCGCCGATCATCAGCAGCGCGACCGCGACCGCGAGTATGCCGAGCTGGGCCGACACTTCGAGGAAGTTGACGATGCCGCGCGCACTGTACAGGCCGCTGTCGCCGGCGAAGATCGCGAAGAAGACGATGACCAGTACGCAGCCGGCGGCGGCCCCCAGCTCCGGCCGCCGCAGGGCGCGGCGCGCGAACCCGATCTCGCGCACCCGCTCGTCGCGGCGATTCGGTTGGCTTTGGTCCGTGGCCGCCATCGGCGACGCCTCTCGTCCGCGGAACTATGGAAGCGGGGAATTCATCGGGGCCGGCCCTGTGGAACAGCCAGCCCCGATGTTTCCCCGGTGCATTTCCCGCCGAACCGGATCCGGTTCGGCGCAGGAAATGCTGCCGGCATTGCCGTGTCTAGCGCACGCCCTGCTTGGCGAGCTCGATCACCGACGCCGCTTCCGCCTTGCCGACGAAGCCGGGACCGGTCGGATAGTCCGCGATCGGCGTCAGCTTGTAGCGCTTCAGGAGGTCGAACGCGACGACCGGGATGTAGCCCATCAGGTACTGCTGCGCGTCGATGCCCCATTCCATCTTGCCGTCCACCACCGCCTGCAGAATCGTCGGCGACAGGTCGAACGTGCCGGTCTTGATCTTGCCGGTGAGGCCGGCTTCGTCGATCGCGGCCAGCGCCGGATCGGCGCCTGCGGAACCGACGGTTAGCACGAACTGGGTGTCCGGATTCTTGGCGAGGAAAGCGGCGATGCGGCCCTTCATCTCGGTCGGGTCCATCACGCCCTGCAGCACCGGCACCTTGGCGCCGAGGCCGTCGCCGAATCCCCGGCAGCGGTCATCGAGGCTGACATTGCCGACCTCGTGGTTGACGCAGACCGCCTTGGAGAGGCCGAGGGCCTTCACGCGCTGGCCGGCGGCGACGCCCGCGTCATATTCCGACTGGCCCATGAACAGCAGGGCGCCGAGCTTCTTGCTGAGCTCCGACCCGCCGGAATCGATCACGATCACCGGGATGCCGGACTTCACCGCATTCTCGACCGAGGGCGCGATCGCGCTCTCGTCGGGGATGGAAACCACAAGCCCATCGGGCTTCGACGCGATCGCGGCATCCAGCAGCTTGCGCATCGCCGGCATGTCGAAGGTCTCGGGCGCAAGGTACTCGGCCTTGACCTTCATGGTCTCGGCCGCGTCATCCATGCCCTTCTTGACCACCGACCAGTACTGGTCCGCCGCCTGGCCGTGCGTGACGAACACCACGCGGGTCTGGTCGGCCACCGCCGAACTCACCGCCAATGCCGGCGCGAGCACGCAGGCCGCCGCCAGCACCGTCCACTTATGCAGCACTTTCATCTCTTCCTCCTCTTCGGTCGTTCTTATTGCCCTGCAACGCACCTCGACGGCCGATCTGCCTGTTGCCGTTGCGCACTGTCGTGGAGGATGTTGAACGGAACTGCCTCGATGCCGGCACGGACCGACGCTTGACGCTCCGCGCCGCCGATCGTGACCGCCTCCCCCACTGCTCTTTGTTTTCCGCGCTCCCAGTCCGATCATGGTAGCTGGCGGACCCCTGACCGGAAGTCCGCAACTTGATGGGATTCCTTCAAGCTTTGCGAAGAGCGCGAGACCGATGAGCCGAATCGCGCAAGCAGGACCGGCCGGTCTCGGCCGCTCGAAAGTGGCGGCGGGGCGACCTCAGTTCGCGTCCGCCAGCACCAAGTCCGCGCCCTTCTCGCCGACCATGATTGCCGGCGCATTGGTGTTGCCGGAGGTCACGGTCGGGAAGATCGAGGCATCGATCACGCGCAAAGCGCCGACGCCATGAACTTGCAGGCGATGATCCACCGCGCACGCGGCGGGATCCGGACCCATGCGGCAGGTGCCGACCGGATGGAACACGGAATAGCAGCGCGCGCGGATGTCGGCGATGCACTCATCGTCGCTCCGCACCGATGGACCCGGCTTCAGTTCCTCCGCGATGATCGCCGCCATCGACGGCGCCTCGGCCAGCTGCCGCAGGAAGCGCGCGCCGGCCAGCAGCTCTTCGACATCATGGTTGGTGGAGAGATAGTTGGGCTGGATCAGCGGCGCCGCGCGCGGATCGGTGGAGCGGATCCGCAGATGTCCGCGGCTGGTCGGCCGGCATGGCGACACGCTGATGATGAATCCGGGGAACGGATCGGGCCTCATCAAAGCGCGGATGCCGGGCGGCGCCCTCTCGTAGGTGAGGGGCGAGAAATAAAGCTGGATGTCCGGCCGCTGGGATTCGGGACGTGCGCGAAAGAAGCCGCCGCCCTGGTTGAGGCTGAGCGACAGCGGACCGGTGCGCGCCAGGATGTATCGCAGCCCGGCCATGACCTTGCCCCGCCAGGGATGGAGCGCCTGGTTGAGGCTGGGCGCCTTCGACCGGTGGACATGATCGAAGCACAGATGGTCCTGCAGGTTCCGGCCGACGGCGGGAAGCTCATGCAGCACGTCGATACCGCAGGCTCTGAGGACATCCTCCGGGCCGATGCCCGAGAGCTGAAGCAATTGCGGCGAGTTGATCGCGCCGCCGGCGAGGATGACCTCCCGGCCGGCCCGCGCCTGGTGGACGTGTCCGCGCTGCTCAAAGACGACGCCGGCGGCGCGCTTGCCTTCGAACAGGATGCGGGCCGCCAGCGCTTCGGTCTCGATGCGCAGGTTGGGCCGCTTGCGCGCCGGCCACAGATAGGCGCGCGCCGCCGACATGCGGAACCCGCCACGCGTGTTGATCTGGTAGAGCCCGACGCCTTCGATGGTTTCGCCGTTGAGGTCCGGGTTCATAGCGAGGCCGGCCTCCTGCCCCGCCTTGAGATACGCCCTGGTCAACGGATGGACAGCCCCGTCGATCGTGCTCACGTGCAGCGGCCCGCCCGCGCCGTGCCAGGGGCCGGCGCCCAGCGCATGATCCTCCATCCGCTGGTAGAGCGGCAGCACATCCGCCCAGCTCCAGCCGGGATTGCCAAGCCCCGCCCAGTCGTCGAAGTCGCCGGCCTGGCCGCGCGAGTAGACCATCGCGTTGATGGAGCTGGAACCGCCCAGCACCTTGCCGCGCGGGAAATAGTTGGTGCGCCCGCCGAGGCCGGGGATCGGCTCGCTCTGGTACATCCAGTTGACGGCGGGGTCGTAGAAGGTCTTGCCGTAGCCGATCGGCACCTGGATCCAGAAGCGCCGGTCGGACGGCCCCGCCTCCAGCAGCAGCACGCGATGACGCCCGTTCGCAGTCAGGCGGTTGGCGAGCACACAACCCGCCGACCCAGCGCCGACAATGATGTAGTCGTACTCGGTCACCCCGATCCCCCCTTGACGCCGATTGATCTAG
>DASSBF010000031.1:0-9916 GCA_035699005.1 Dongiaceae bacterium | reverse complement strand
CTGCCCTCGGGCGCATCGAAGCCGGTGTGGAGCAGGGCGCTGTTGCCCTTGCTGGCACCATCCAGGATGTCGGCCGCGGCTTCCAGCAGCAGAGGCTCGAGCCCGGCCATGGCCAGGCGCCGGAAGATGGCGCATCCGACCCCTCCCGCCCCGATGATGACCGCCCTGCTGGTCGCGATGGCCTCCCTCACGCAGGGCAGAGTCGCAGGGGTTTCGGAGTCTGTCCAGGCCTCGTCAGATCTTCCGCAAATGGAACGACTTCGGCCGGGTCAGCATCTCGTACCCGACCCGGCTCAAGGTGGCGCCGCGGCCCGAATCCTTGACCCCGACCCAGGCCAGGGCCGGGTCGAGATAGTCGCAGCGATTCATGTAGACCGTGCCGGTCTCGAGCCGGTCGCCGATCTTTTCCGCTTCGTCCGTGTCCGAGGTCCAGAGCGCCGCCGTGAGTCCATATTTGCTGTCGTTCATCAGGCGGATGGCCTCTTCATCGGACTTCACCTTCATGATGCCGATGACGGGGCCGAAGCTTTCCTCCGACATCACGCCCATGGAGTGATCCACATTCACCAGCACCTGCGGCGCCAGGTATGGCGTGCCCGGCTTGTCGGCCGCGAAGCTCTTGGGATCGACCAGTGGCTTCGCGCCAGCCCTGACCGCGTCGGCGATCTGGCCGCGCACGAATTCCGCCGCCGAGGTGCGCACCATCGGGCCAAGATTGGTATTGGAATCGAGCGGATTACCGAGCTTGTATTTCCTGGTGAGATCGGCGAAGCCGTCGACGAACTTGTCGAACAGCTTCTCGTGCACATAGATGCGCTCGATGGCGCAGCAGCATTGGCCGGAATTGAACATCGCGCCGTCGACCAGGTTCTCGATCGCATGGTCGAGGTTGGCGTCGGCGCGCACGTAGGCGGGGTCCTTGCCGCCCAGCTCGAGGCCCAGACCCATGAACTTGCCCAGCGCCGCCTGCTGCACGGCGTGGCCGCCGGCGACCGATCCGGTGAAGTTGCAATAGGCGACTTCCGGCGCGGCAATCACCTTGGCGGTATCGTCATGGGTCAGGACCAGATGCTGGAACAGGCCCTTGGGCAGGCCCGCGGCGTCGAACGCCTGCTGGTAGTCTTCGGCGCAGAGCGGGGTCTGGGCGGAGTGCTTCAGGACCACGGCATTGCCGGCCATCAGTGCCGGCACGACGCCGTTGACCGATGTGAGGTACGGATAGTTCCAGGGCGCGACGATGAAGACGACGCCCAGCGGCTCGCGCCGGACGAAGCGTACGAAGCCTGGCTTGTCCCTGGCCTCGATGTCGGCCAGCGCCTCGCCGGCGATCTGGATCATGTAGCGCGCACGCTCTTCGAAGCCGCGCATCTCACCGGGGCTTTGGGCAATCGGCCGGCCCATCTGGCGGGTGATCTGCTCGGCGTGCCGGTCCTTGCCCGACAGGAAGATGTCGACCGCCTTGCCCACGATCTTCGCGCGTTCCGTGATCGGCGTGAACTTCCAGGCGCGCTGCGCCTCGGCCGCCGCCTTGAGCGTCGCGGCGATCTGCGCCTGCGTCGAGTACGGCCGCTCGACATAGACGCTGTTGTCGATCGGTGTGATGGTCTTCTGCGTGGCCGCCATGATGACTCTGTCCGTCAGATGATCTCGAAATAGCGCGCCAGTTCCCAGTCGGTGATGTGCTTGCGGAACTCGCGCTCTTCCCACTCGCGGGTCGAGGCCCAGTGGTCGACGAAGGCCTCGCCGAACAGCTCGGCTGCCGCCTTCGATTTGCGCAGGCGCTGCGCCGCCTCCCACAATGTGCGCGGCAGGTCGAGCTTCGCCGGGTGCTTCATGTCATAGGAATTGCCGACGATCGCGGGCATCGGCTCGATCTTGTTCTCGATGCCATGGAGGCCCGAGCCGAGAGCAACCGCGAACGCGAGATACGGGTTCATGTCGGCGGCGGCGATGCGGTATTCGACCCGCTGCGACTTCTCCGATCCGGGAATGACGCGCAGCGCGCAGGTGCGGTTCTCGACGCCCCAGGTCGCGTTGGTCGGCGCCCAGAAGCCCGGAACGAGGCGCGAATAGGAATTGACCGTGCAACTCACCATGCCGAGCAGCTCCGGCATCAGCACTTGCTGGCCGCCGACGAACCAGCGCTGCCTGTCGCTCATGGTATGGGGTTTCCTGGCGTCGTAGAAGACCGACTTGCCGTCCTTGCCCTTGAGGCTGACATGGATGTGTCCGCTCTGGCCCGGCCAGTTGTTGGACCACTTGGCCATGAAGGTCGCCATCAGGCCGCGGCGCTGCGCCAGCACCTTCATGAAGGTCTTGAACAGCGCGGCGCGGTCGGCGCCTTCCAGCGCCTTGTCGACGCTCAGTGCCGCCTCCAGCACGCCGGGACCGGTCTCGGTATGCAGGCCTTCGATCGGCATGCGCATCTTTTCGCAGGTGTCGAGAATCTCGTGATAGAACTCGGCCCAGACCGAGCCGCGCAGGACCGAATAGCCGAAAAAGCCGGGCGTCATGGGCTGGAGGTTGCGGAAACCCTTTTCGCGCACGCTCTCGGGCGTCTCGTCGAACATGAAGAACTCGTATTCGGCGGCGGCGTAGGCGTCGTAGCCCATCTTCGCGGCCTTCGCGAGCACGCGGCGCAGGACGCCGCGCGGGCAGATCTCCTCGGCCTTGTCGGTGAACTCGCACAGGAAGAACAGCATGCCGTCTTCGAACGGGATCTCGCGGCAGGTGTCGGGAACGACGCGCACCCAGGCATCGGGGTAGGCGGTGTGCCAGCCGGTGTATTTGACGTTGTCGAACAGTTGATCGTTGCTGTCCCAACCCAGGACCACATCGCAGAACCCGAACCCGTTCTCGAGCGCGGAGAAGAACTTGGCCTTCGACATGTATTTGCCGCGCAGGATCGCATCGCCGTCGAACACGCCGACCTTGATATGCGTAAGTCCACGCTCCTCGACGATCTTCCTGGCGTCGGCGACGCTTCTCACCTGTTCGGGCCTCAAAGGCATGACGTTTCCCCCGTTTCGTCGTGTTTGCTTGTTTCGCGATTGATCTTCAGGCGGCGCGGCGGCGCGCACCGGGTGGGCGTTTGGATGGTGCTTCGTTGGATAGGGATGGATCTCCCGCGAATCCGCCGGGCGGCTCATCGCCGGGTGTCGTGAAGTGGCGCTGACGGTCCTCGCTCGGCCTCACTCCGTGGGCGTCCATATAGCATTTCGAGAAATGCGAAAGCGAGTCGAAACCCACCGCTTCCGCGATCCGCGCCAGACCCATCATGGTGCCTTGCACAAGGTCGCGCGCGCGGGCCAGGCGCAAGCGCTGATAATAGCCGCGCGGACTGACGCCGAGATGGCGGTGGAACAGCCGCTCCAGGTGCCGCAGGTGGATGCCGGCTTCCGCCGCGATCGCGGGCAGCGGCATCGGCTGCGAGACCGTGCTGCGCATCAGGGCGACCGCGCGCTTGATCGGCGGCGCGACCTGGGTCTCGATCGATTGCTGCTGGTCGGCCGCCGGCTCGATCTTCTTGCGCACCCGCTGGCGGGCGAGGCGCATCAGCACTTGTTGCGCGACCGCTGCGCCGAGCAGCGCCTCGACATTGGCCAGCGCGAAATCGGAGGTCGCGCAGCCGCCGCGGCAGCCGAAGAAGTCGTCCCTGCGCCAGAACAGCTCCTTGCGCTGGGCCGCCCCGCGGGCGCGCTCCTTGGGCATGGCCGCGATGCGGCCGAGCACGGAGCAGCCGCCGCCGATGCCGCCGAGCCGCTGGATCGAGGCGGGGTGCGCGCTGAGCCAGGCCGCCAAGCCGGCGCAATCCTCGGCCGAGGCATCGGCATCGCTCAGCACGATCACGGTGGACAGCGGGCGCAGCTCCGTCACATCGCCGTCGGCTGCGACCGGTATGCCGGCGGAGCTGGCGACCGATCGGCCGGAGATGGCGACGATCTCCCACCCGAAGGAGCGGCGTTGCGCAAGCTCGTTCGCCGATGTGAAGACGTCCAGCAGGCGCGCCAGGTCGCCCAGCGCAAAGCCGTTCATCAGCACCAGGCTGAGCGCGGCGCGGCGATCCGCGTCAAGGGCGAACGGCGAAGCGGGCGCGCGCAGCGTCTCCGCCACGGAGGGCGCCCGCCACGCGCGATGTTCCTCGTCTCCTGCCATCAGGCTTCCCCCAGGTGACATGTGGCCCGCCCATCCGCATCGGGCGGTCCCCCCTCTGTCCGTGGACCTGAGAGATTCACCGGCCCGCCTGTCGGCAAGCCGGCTTACTCCTTCGGTGAGGCGCTACGGCTCCCTCTCCGGCGCGCCCGCTTTCCAGAGTATTCGGCCGCGGCCGGTCCTTTTGCCTGAGAGGTTCCGGGGGCGGTTGCTCCTTCGGCGCCGCAACCCCTTGCAGGGATTGCGATCTCTCCCGACAGCGGCGAAACAGGGATCAAGTCTGTGTCGGCCCCAAAGTGCCGTCAAGCCGCAAAAGGTCGCAAAAAAAGGGCCGCTCCGAAGAGCGGCCCCAGGAATTCGGTAACATGTATCGATTGCTATCCGGCACCGCCTATTGCCGCTTCCTCGCGGGCAATCTCGGCCTGGCGGGCCTTCACCGCCTCTTCGGTCAGCGGCGGGCCCTGGAAGCGCGCCTTCTCGTCCGCGAACCAGCCCAAGAGCAGCAGAATGACGAGGAAGCCCACCAGCCACGAGGTCGGCGGCGCGAACAGCCACCAGATGACGACGGTGGTGATGAGCGCGAAGACCACCCCGACCGCCTTCGGGTACCAGATGGTGAGCAACACGAGCACGCCGAGGACCAGCAGATAGCCGACCTTCTCGTTGGGCGGTTGCACGCCGACGACAATCAGCAGGATGCAGCCAATGATCGCCAGGAGCGCGACCAGCTTGGAAAGGCCCTTGAGATCGAACGGCCCCTTCTTGGTCCACCATTTCCCCTCGCCGAGGAATCCGGCTGCGATCGGCATGATGTAGGAGACGTACAGGAACACCGCGCAGCCGGTCGAGAGCACCACGAACGCGTCGCCATAGAGCGTCGCGACGATCGACAGAACGGCGCTGGCCCAGATTGCATTGGCCGGAACGCGATGCTTCTTGCTGACCTTCCGGAGTTCCTTGGAGAACCACGGAATGCCGCCGTCGCGCGAGAAGGCGAACAGCATGCGCGAGCATGATGTCAAGCCAGCGAGCGCACACAGGAAGTTCGAGACGACGATCACCACGATCAGCAGATCCTTGAGGAAGGTCGGATGGATCTGGTCGATGACGAACGTGAACGAACCCCAGCCCTTGGAAGCACCCTCGTCGACCGAGGGCAGCACCAGCACGAATGCGCAGACCATGACGTAACCGAAAACCCCGGACCAGAATACCGAATGGATCATGCCCTTCGGCACTTCCGTCGCGGCGCTGCGGGTTTCCTCGGAGGTATGGCCCGAGGCGTCGAAGCCGGTGATGGTGTAGACGCCCTGCAGCAACGCCAGGTAAAAGGCCACCCCCACCGCCGGCATGAAGGTTGCCAACCAACGGTCGCCTGCCGGAGGTACCCACACGCCCCCGCCGGCATCCCCCGTATAGTCCTTGAAGGTGAACAGGCGGCTGATCTCGAAGCTCGGCGCATTGGCCAGCAGCGCGACGATGAGAATGACGCTGCCGATGAAGATGATATAGCCGGCGATGTCGGTCAGCACCGTCGTCAACTTGATGCCGTAGTGGTTGATGAGCGCCTGAGCGGCCGTGATGCCGGTGATGCAGATCGTCTGCACCCACCAGCCGTGATCGAATGCTGCGGCCGGAGTCCACCCGCTGACGTCCATCCCCAAAGCGTCGCCGAGAAACAGATCCCGGAAAAGGAAGAACACGCCGAAGTTGACCGAGGACACGACGAACATCAGGCCGAAGAGATTCAGCCAAGCGGCGATCCAGCCGTAGGTCTTGTTCCCGAGCATCGAAGCCCAGTGATAGATGCCGCCGGCGGTCGGATAGGCCGAGGCGACCTGGCCCAGCGCACAGGCGACCAGCAAGGTGAAGATCGTCGCCAGCGGCCAACCGAGGCCGAGCGAGGCGCCGCCCGCGCCGCTCAGGGAGAGCGGGAAAGCGGTGATGCCGCCGGCCAGGATGCAGATGATCGAGAACGAGATCGCGAAATTCTGGAATAAACCCATGCGCCGGGATAGCTCTTGCGCGTATCCCATGGAATGAAGCTGCTTAACATCAGCCTCATGGTGTTGTTGGTCTGCCATGTATGCTCCCCTCGTTTCTGTCTCGCAGTCGAGCGACACCACGATCATTCCGACCATGGCCGGCTGGATTGGCTGATCTGCCAAATTCTGTGGGCCGTAGAAGCTGTCCGTCGCGCCTGAGCGGCCCGAACCCCCTTCGTCGCGAGATCTGCGACTCCGACGCGCACGCCCATGCCTCCAGGCGTCGCGTGGGCGGGAGTATGAGCAGGCCCCAAGGGCTTGTAAAGCCGTCCCGGAAGGCCCTTAAAAAGTGCGCGAGTGCCTGCCTATGCGCAAAAAGGAGGCGGCGATACGGGGCACATCGCCGCTTCCGACTTGCCGATCAAGCCTTCGCAGTGGTGACCATCCGGCGGCGATGGGTCGTCGCCACTCTTCCTCAGGCGAAAGCACCCTTGCAACGGCCAGCGATCGCAAACTCGACCGCGCCGATGACATACCGGATCAGGCCGTCCGGGGCGGTCCTTCAGGTCTGGAGTCGGTCCGCAACCTCATCCGCGATTGCCAGACACGAGGTGAGGCCGGGCGATTCGATTCCGAAGAGATGGACTTGACTGCGCAGGCCGTGAACCTCGGGACCATCGATGCGGAAATCCGCAGCCGCGGTGCCCGGCGCCTGGACCTTGGGCCGGATGCCGGCATAGGCCGGCCGCAGGGCGCCATCATGCAGGGCGGGCCAGTAGGTCCGGATGGCGGCATAGAACGCTTCGCCGCGCTTGGGGTCGACATCGTAGTCAAGCGTGTCGATCCATTCGACGTCCGGGCCGAACCGTGCCTGCCCCGCCAGGTCCAGCGTGAGGTGCACGCCGAGCCCGGCGGCTTCCGGCATGGGATAGATCAGGCGCGAGAAGGGAGACCGTCCGGCCAGGCTGAAATAATTGCCCTTGGCATAGTGGAGGGGCGGCACGCGGTCGGACGGATAGCCATCCAGAGTCCGCGCAACCGCCTGGGCGCCAAGGCCGGCCGCATTGACCAGGCGATTCGCCGTCACCTGCATCGGTTCCGCGCCCCCGACCGCGAGGGTGATGCGCCCATCGTCTTCGATCCATCCGCGGATGACCGGCGCGCGGCGGGCGAGGACCGCGCCCCGCGCCTCCGCTTCGCCCAGGAAGCTCAGCATCAAGCCATGTGTGTCGATGATTCCCGTTGAGGGCGAATGGAAAGCTGCCACGCAGGAGAGTTGCGGTTCCAGCCGCCGCGCCTCGTCGCCCGTCAGCATGGCCAGATCGGCGACGCCATTGGCGCGCGCCTGGTCCATCAATCTGTACAGGGGCGGCAACTGCGCAATGGTGGTCGCCACAACCAGCTTGCCGACGCGGCGCGTCGTCACGCCATGTTCAGCGCAATAGGCGTAGAGCCGCTCGCGCCCCGCGACGCAGAGGCGCGCTTTCAGGCTGCCGATCGGGTAGTAGATCCCGGCGTGGATGACTTCGCTGTTGCGCGCGGACACGCCGGAGCCGATCTCGCTTTCGGCCTCCAGGATCAGGATCTCGCATCCGGCTTGCGCGATCCGCCGCGCGCAGGCAAGGCCGATGACTCCGGCACCGATGACGACGCAGTCGACCTCGGCCCGCTCCATCAGTGCTCCATGGTGCGCGTGATGTAGAGGCAGGCTGCGACGATGATCGCCACGCCCGCGATCGCGACCGGCCCCATGACGTCGCCCCAGATCAGATAGCCGTAGAGGCTGGCCCACACCAGCGCGCTATACTCGAACGGCGCCAGCAGGGAGAGCGGCGCATAGCGCAGCGCCAGGATAAGGCAATATTGGCCGAGGCAGCCGAAGATCCCGACGGTCAGCAACCCCGTCCACTCGATCGGCGTCGGAGTGACCCAGAAGAACTGCGTGGCGAGGCCGAGGATGATCGTGCCGCCGATCGCGTAGTAGAACAGGATGCTGAGATTGCTCTCGGTCGTGCTGAGCCGGCGCGCAAAGAGCTGGGCAAAGCACCAGAGGACCACCGATGTCAGGACCGCGACCGTGCCATAGAAGCTGTTGACGCCTTCTTCCGGCTGCACGACCAGCAGAACGCCGGCAAAGCCGGCGAACACCGCCAGCCATCCGCTGAGGCGCAGCCGCTCCCGCAGGAACACGACGCCCAGCAATGTGCCGAAGATCGGCGAGGCCGAAACGATGCTCATCGCCGTCGGCAGCGGTATGAGGCTGATCGCGATGTAGTAGGCCGAGAGCTCGACCGTCGCGCAGAAGGCGCGCGCCGCGTGCTCGACCGGGCGGCGCGTCCGCAGCGCCGCGAAGCCTGGCTGCGACCGCCCCACCATCCACAGCACCATGATCAGCGATATCAGGAAACGCGAGAATCCGATCTGGATCGGGCTGATGTTGGTGGCGGACAGTTTGACGACGGCATCGGTGCTGCCCAGAATGAAGATCGCGGCCAGCATGTAGAGCACGCCCAGTCTGGGCTTGAATTGAAGCTCGCTCCCGGCCGCCAAACTTGTCACGATACACCCTGGAATGATCCCTGGTGCCCCTGGAAATGCCGGGCGCCCGCGGTTAAAGTCGCGGCACTCTAGGTATTTTGGAGCGCGCCGCCAAGAGCGGGACAGACATATCCATGCCGCTGGATCAAGCCATCAACGCAAAGCCGGAAATCGTTCACAGCGCCTGTCCGCACGATTGCCCATCGACCTGCGCGCTCGAGGTCGAGCGGCTGAGCCCGACCCGGATCGGCCGCGTGCATGGCGCGCGGGACAATCCGTATACGGCTGGGGTGGTCTGCGCCAAGGTCGCGCGCTACGCTGAGCGCCAGCATCACCCCGACCGTCTCGCCCGCCCGATGAAACGCATCGGCGACAAGGGCGTTGGATACGACGCCTTCAGGCCGATCTCCTGGGACGAGGCGCTGGACGAAACCGCCGAGCGGTTCGTGAAGGCCGAGCAGCGATGGGGCGCAGAATCGGTCTGGCCGTACTACTATGCCGGAACGATGGGGCTGGTGCAGCGCGACGGCATCCACCGCCTGCGGCACGAGAAGAAATACTCGCTGCAGAAAAGCACGATCTGCGTGGCCCTGTCCGATTCGGGCTGGATGGCCGGCGTCGGGGTCATGCGCGGCGTCGATGCCCGCGAGGTGGCGGAGAGCGATCTCGTCATCGCCTGGGGGACCAACCCGGTTTCGACCCAGGTCAATTTCATGATCCATGTGGCGCGCGCGCGGAAAGAGCGCGGCGCCAGGTTCATCTCGGTCGATCCCTATCGCAATCCGACGGCCGAAGCCGCCGACCAGCACATCATGCTGCGGCCCGGCACCGACGCCGCCCTGGTGCTCGGCATGATCCACGTGCTGTTCGCGGAAGGCTACGCCGACCGCGGCTACATGGCGCGCCATGCTGACGATCCCGCGGCCATCGAGGCGCATGTGCGCGACCGGACGCCCGAATGGGCGGAGGGCGTGACCGGCGTGCCGGCGGAGACCATTCGGGAGTTCGCCCGGCTCTATGGCCGCACCAAGCGCGCCTATATCCGCGTCGGCTTCGGTTTCTCGCGCGCCCGCAACGGCGCGGTATCGCTGCACGCGGTTTCCTGCCTGCCGACGGTGACGGGAGCCTGGATGCACAAGGGCGGCGGCGCGCTCTATTCCAACCGCTCGCTCTATCGCATCGACAATTCGATGATCGTGGGCGGGGAGCTGCTGGACCGCAATGTGCGCGAGCTCGACCAG
>DASSBF010000030.1:0-3403 GCA_035699005.1 Dongiaceae bacterium | reverse complement strand
ACGAACTTCCCCGCCTGATAATCCGCAATAGCCTGCCTGATCTCGTCCTGGGTGTTCATCACGAACGGGCCGTACTTGGCGACCGGCTCGCGCAGGGGACGGCCGGCGACCAGGATCAGGCGGCTGCCCTTGGCGCCGCCTTCGACTGTCACGGAATCGCCGAGGCTGAGCACGGCGAGCTGGCCGCGCTCCACCATCTGCGCCGCCTCGCCCGCGCCGATCTTCGCCGTGCCTTGGAATACATAGGCGAAGGCGTTGTGCTCGGCCTCGACCGGCACGTTCGCCGAAACCCCTGCCGGCAGCGTGACGTCGAGATAGAGCGGATCGGTCGCCACGTCGGTGACCGGACCGCTGACACCGTCGAAGCTGCCGACCAGCACCTTGACCCTGGTGCCGTCCGCGCGCTCCACCACTGGAACCTTTTCCGGGTCGATGTCCTGGTAGCGCGGCTTGGTCATCTTGTCCCTGGCCGGCAGGTTGACCCAGAGCTGGAAGCCCTGCATCAGGCCTTCCTCCTGCTCCGGCATCTCGGAATGGACGATGCCGCGGCCTGCCGTCATCCATTGCACGCTGCCGGGGCGCAGCAGGCCGACATTGCCCTGGTTGTCGCCGTGGCGCATGCGGCCCGCGAGCATGTAGGTCACCGTTTCGAACCCGCGATGCGGATGGTCCGGGAAGCCGCCGATATAGTCCGCGCCCCTATCGGAGCCGAACTCGTCCAGCATCAGGAACGGGTCGAGGTCGGGCAGCGCCGGCTGGCCGATCACGCGCGTCAGCTTGACGCCCGCACCGTCGCTCGCGGCACGGCCGCGGATGGTCGTGACGACCCGGCGCTCGGTCTTCGGTTCGGCTGTGGTCTGGACTTTGGCTTGGGCCATGGTCGGCTCCCATCGGTGCTCGGTTGAAGCTAAGCCCTTCATGTGGGGAGCGCAGCCCCCGCCGGAAACAGCCGGCGCTGCAATTTATCGTTCACCCTCGGTGAACAATGGCTCAAGCCCGCAGCGTCGGGTTGGTATTCGGCGGCGGCAGCTCTTCGATCTTTTCCGGCCCCACTTCCGTCGGCAAGATGTCTCCCTTCAGCGGCAGCATCTCGCCTAGCCATAGCGCATGGACGAGATGATCGTCGTGCGGCCACCGGGTGTTCGGGTGGATGAGGATCGACAGCCCCATCCGGTTCAGCATCAGCCACGGCACGATGGTGGGGAAGAGCTCAACCGCGAACGCGACCTGGTACATCGGCTTTACATGCGGTCCGACCGGCTTGTCGTGCCAGGAGCCGAGCCGCGCGACGAAACGCTCCCCGATCAGCTCCCTGAGGCGGGCCGCGCGCTCCCTGCCCTCGCCCGGATCGAAGTAGATGTGGGCGTGATAGGAGGTGATGGCGCTCAAAGGGAGCGGGCTGTCAGCAATCATTTGCACGTCACTTTATCGTCATGGTCGTGCTTGGCACGACCATCCACGAGTTTGCATGCCGCCACAAGGTCCCGCCGAACGAAACTCGTGGATGGTCGCACCAAGTGCGACCATGACGGTTTCAGGCAGCCTGTTCCCGCGTGGTCACACGAACCCCTTGCACAGGATGTTCTTCTCCCTTGCCTCTCGCTCCAGTTGCTCGCGGAAATCGGGGTGGGCGATCGAGATCAACGCCTTGGCGCGCTCCGCTACCGACTTGCCCTTGAGGTTCACGATGCCGTATTCGGTCGCGACGTACATGGTGTCGACGCGCGGCGTGGTGACGACGTTGCCGGGCGTCAGGGTGGAGACGATTCGGCTCTGCGGATCGCCCCGCTTGTCGTAGGTCGAGGACATGCAGATGAACGACTTGCCGCCGTGCGAGGCATAGGCGCCGCGCACGAACTGCAATTGTCCGCCGGTTCCGCTGATGTGGCGATGCCCGGCGCTTTCCGAGGCGGCCTGGCCCTGCAGGTCGATCTGGGTGGTGTTGTTGATCGAGACCACCTTGTCGTTCTGCATGATGTTGTGCGGCAGGTTGGTGTAGTCCACCGGATAGACGTGGATCAGGTCGTTGCGGTGGATCATCTGGTACAGCCGGCGCGACCCGCCCGCGAAGGTGAAGATGGTCTTGCCCGGGTTGGTGCGCTTGCGCGCGTTGGTGACCAGCCCGGCCTCGATCAGGTCGACGAGGCCGTCGCCCAGCATCTCGGTATGGATGCCGAGGTCCTTGACCCCGGCTTCCTTCAGCATGGAGCAGACCGCATTCGGCATGCCGCCGATGCCGATCTGCAGGCAGGCCCCGTCCTCCACCTCGGCGGCGATGTTGGCCGCGATCTTGCGGTCGATGTCGCTGACCGGCGGGTTCTTGATCTCGGGGAGCGGATCGCTGCCCTCGTCGATGATGTAGTCGACATGGCTGACGTGGATGGCGCTCTGCTCGCCGATGACCTGGGGCGCGTGCTCGGAAACCTCGACGACGATGCAGCGCGCCCGCTCCGCCGTGGCATAGGAATAAGTCGAGGCCATGCCGAAATTGAAGAACCCGTTCTCGTCCATCGGCGCGGTCTTGAGGACGAGGATGTCGCACGGGTCGATGAAGCGGCGGTACCAGTCCGGCACCTCGCCGAAATTCATCGGGATGTAGTTGCAGCGGCCAGAATCGTGGTGCTTGCGGTCATAGCCGGAGAAGTGCCAGTTGAACGATTGGAAGTGACTGCCGTCGGGGTCGCATTCCAGGACCGCGCGCGGCACCATGCTGAGGCAGGAGCGGATCTTCACGCCCGTGAGGTCTCGCCTGCGCTCTGCCAGCGCCCGGTCGAACCAGTCCGGTTGGCACAGGCCGAAGCCCCAGTCCAGCCACATGCCGGATTTCACCAGCCCGGCCGCCTCCGCCGCCGAAACCTTGCGTGCCTGCCGCTGGTCCTGGATCGCCATATGCCTATCCTCCCGAAATCTGCCGCCATTGGTTCCGGCGGCCCGTTAACCCGATGCTAGAACCGATCCGCGCCGGATTGAAGAGTTTCCGATCGAGGCTTCCGGTTGCCTCGCCTGCCGGCAGAGGGAAAATTGGCCGCTGCAGATTGGTTCCCCCTGCGTCCCAATGGTCTTTCGCAGAGTGACAACACGCCTTCCTTGTGAACCATGCGAAAGAAACTTGCGCGCCATTACTTGTCCGCGTAGCGGTTTCGTTGTTAGCTAGCACCCTCGCGGGACGGGACGGGGATGGCACAGGCAAGAACATTTGGGGGCATGACCCAGGAGCGGATCGTTTTCGCCCTGGCGGTTCTGCTGTTCCTGGCGGCCTCGGTCGGCCTCGGCGGGTTCTTCAGCGCCGACAACCTGGTCTCGATCGTCCGCAGCGTCAGCGTGCTGGGCATCCTGGCGGTCGGGATGGCGGTCATCATCATCGGCCGGGGCATCGACCTGTCGATGGTCGCGATCATGGCCA
>DASSBF010000029.1:0-28952 GCA_035699005.1 Dongiaceae bacterium | reverse complement strand
CCGCTGGCGGTGCGGCTGCTGCTGCCCGGCTGGCACGCGATCCCGGTGGAGAGCTGGCGGCTCTCGTCGCAGCTCGGCATGTCGGACTGGTCCGTCTTCCGGCTGCTCGAATGGCCGATGCTGCGGCGCTACCTGCCGCATGCCGTTGCGACCATTTTCATGCTCTGCGTCGGCAGCTTCGCGATCGTGCTCGCGCTCGGGGGAGGGCCCGGCGCGGCGACGTTCGAGGTCGCGGTATTCGAGGCCATTCGCTTCGAGTTCGATCCGCCCAAGGCGGCCGTGCTGGCGCTGGGCGGACTTGCGCTCAATCTTGCCTGCCTCGCGCTGGCCCAGGGCGCGATCGGCGATGCCGCGATCGGCAGCGGCTGGCACACGATGGTGCAGAGCTGGGGGCAACGCGGCGCCGGTGCGCGGCTGGTGGATGCGCTCCTGATCGGCGCGGCGGCGCTGCTGCTGGCGGGCCCGCTCGCTGCAATCGTGGCCGACGGGCTGGCCGGCGCCGGCAATGCCGGCCTGGACGGTGGTCTGGTCGTGCACGCGGGCGCGATCAGTCTGGCCCTCGCGGTGCCGGCCGCGCTGCTGGCGCTTCTGTTCGCGCTGCCGCTGGTCCTGGCCGAGGCTGCGGCGCGCGCCGGAAGGCCGCGGCGTGCGGTCCTGCTGCGCGGCGCGCTGATCCTGCCGATCGCGGTCTCGCCGATGGCACTGGGCCTCGGCTGCTTCCTGATCCTGCGCCTGGGGCTCGCGGGCCTGCCGCGCGCGGTAATCGGCATCGTCCTGCTCAACGCGATCATGACGGTGCCCTTCGCCGCCGCGATCCTGCGGCCCGCCATCGAGCGCGCGCGGGCGCGGCACGATCATCTCTGTCGCGCCCTCGGCATCGCCGGATGGGCGCGCTGGCGGCTGATCGATTGGCCGATCCTGCGCCCCAGCATCGGCAGCGCCCTTGCCATGGCGGCGGCGATGGCGCTCGGCGATCTGGTCGGCATCGGACTGTTCGGCGATGCGCGGCTGCGCAACCTGACGCTGCTGCTCTACCAGCAGCTCGGCGCCTATCGCATGAGCGGCGCGGCGGCGACCGCCGCGTTGCTGATGCTGCTGATCTTCGTGGTTTATCAGGCGATCGAGCGGGGAGTGGGTGGCCGTGCCGCACCTTGAAGCCCGGGCGCTTGAATTCCGCTATGAAGACATGGCGATGCGCTTCGACCTCGCGGTCGAGCGTGGCGCGTTGCTGTCGATCGTCGGGCCGTCGGGCGCGGGCAAGAGCACGCTGCTGTCCCTGATCGGAGGGTTCGAGCAGCCCTTTGGCGGGCAAGTGCTGGTCGATGGCATGGACATCACCGCCGTTGCGCCGGCGAAGCGGCCCTGCACGACCCTGTTCCAGGATCACAACCTGTTTGCGCATTTGACCGTCGAGCGCAACGTCGCGCTCGGCATCGATCCGAACCTGCGCCTGTCCGAAGCGCAACGCGCGGAAGTCCGCCAGGCCCTGGCGGATGTCGGCCTTGCAGGGATGGAGCATCGGCTGCCCGGCCAGCTTTCAGGCGGCGAGCGCCAGCGCGCCGCGATCGCCCGCTGCCTGGTGCGGCACCGGCCCATCCTGCTGCTCGACGAGCCGTTCGCCGCCGTCGGCCCCGGCCTGCGGCGCGAGATGCTGGACCTGGTGCGCGCGCTGCAGGCGCGGCTCGGCCTCACCGTCCTGATGGTGACGCACGATCCGGGCGACGCCCGCCATGCCGGCGGCCGCACGGCGTTCATCCAGGCCGGCCGCGTGGTGCTGGTGGACGAGACGGAGCACGTCCTCGGCTCGAAGATGCCGGAGATCAGGGCGTATCTCGGCGCGTAGCCGGTCCGTGCGAGGCGGTTGGCGCGTGACTCAGGCTTTGATTCACGGGCCCGGTCGAGGCCCGAGGAATCCGGGTAGCGCGGCGGCCTGCTTCACCCAATTCGCCATCTGCGTTTCGTCGAGCTCGTCGTCTTCGTGGACGTCGAAATAGCGCACGTGCTTGTGCTTGCTGGCGCCGGGCGGGACTGGTCGCAGCGACGCGCCGTGGAAGAAGGTCACCTTGACGTAGCGGGTGAAGACATGGAACGACAGGAACCAGCCCTGGCCCTCGATGCCGTACAACGGCGAGTTCCACTTCACCGCCTTGCGCACGCCGGGCACGTTCTGCACGATGAGCGCGTCGAGGCGCATCCCGAGGTTGCGCTTCCAGCCGGGCATCGCGGCGATGTATGCCTGCACCGGAGCGTCGCCGTCCGCCTTCGCGATCTGCGGGTTGCCGCCCGAAAGGAGGACCGCGGCCTTCGCGCCTTTTCGCGCTTTGGTCAGCTTGCGCATTCTAATGTTTCTTCGCGAGCTCGCCATTCCGGGCCACCGCGGCCTTCACGAGCGCCTTGAACGCGCCCGCGTCGACCTTCTCCCCTTCGTGGATGTCGATCGCTCTTCGCGTGTTGCCTTCCAGGCTGGAATTGAACAGGCGCGCCGGGTCCGGGATGCTGGCGCCCCGGGCGAACGTGAGCTTCACGACCTTGGTGTACGATTCCCCGGTGCAGACAATCCCGTGATGCGACCAGACCGGAGTGCCCATCCACTTCCACTCCTCGATCATTTCTGGATCGGCTTCCAGGATCATAGCCCGCATGCGGGCAAGAGTCTCCCCGCGCCATCCGCCGAGGTCGTGGATCCGCTGATCGATGAGCCGGGAGGCGCGTTCCCCGGTCGCTTGCTCATGCGCAGGCCTGCCGCCCGAACGGACGGCGGCGTCCTTCGCGCTTTTCTTGATCGGCTTGCCCTTGCTTGCACCTGGCTTGGCCTTCGCGCCCGTCTTGGCCGGTCCTTTGCTCCTCGTCGTTGGCTTTCGCTGCGACACGCTCGTCCGCTCCTTCTTCGACGCGCCTCATATTGCTGCTGTTCGCGGGCGCTTAGGCTATGCGACCGCCTAGGTAGATCCAAGTCCAGACAGAATACGCGACCCATGCTGTGTCATCTTCCGCCATCGCAAACACTCGAATCCGGATAGGCTGCATCATACTTGGCTACTGCAGCAGCGACTTCCGCGAGGTCACGAACTCCTCCACCGCGCCGGCGAACGTGTCGATCTCGGCGTCGGTGGTAGGCAGCATCAGAGCGATGAACCCGCGCCGCGCGTAGAACTGGCCGGCGGCGATCAGGTCGAGATGCATCAGGGTCTGCAGCTTGGTGCGACGGTCCGCCTGCGCGGGGTCGAGGTCGCCGGGGCGCCGCACCTCGCCGCGCGTGAAATGCATGGCGACGAAGGAGCCGGCGCCGGTCGCCTTGAGGCCGACATCGTGGCGTTGCGCGACCGCATTGATCGAATTGCGCAGCTTCTCGCCCTTGCCGTTGAGCTTGCTGATCGCCGAGGCGTTCAGCAGCTTTTTGAGGCCGGCGAGCCCGGCGGCCATGCTGAGCACGTTGTTGTTGAAGGTGCCGGCGTGCGGCCAGGCATCGGCGCGCTCGGGGTCGAACCGCGCCATCAGGTCCATGCGGCCGCCGAACGCGCCGAAGCTGAGGCCGCCGCCCAGATACTTGCCGAGCGTCGTCAGGTCTGGCGTGACGCCGACCATCGCCTGATAGCCGCCGGTCGACAGGCGCGAGGTCATGACTTCGTCGAAGATCAGCATGATGTTGTGCTCGGTGCAGGCGCGGCGCAGCGCGACCAGGAAATCGCGCTCGGCCGGGATGCATCCGCCGCCGCCCATCATCGGCTCGACGATCACGGCGGCGAGCTCATGGGCGTGCGTCCGGATCTTCTCCTCGACCCCGTTCGCGTCGTTGTAGGTCGCGGTCACGGTCGGAATCGGCAGATTGAGCGGCGCGCCGCCGTTGCGGTAGTAGAGAACGCCACCGTGATAAGCACCCTCGAACGTCATGATCGCCGGTCTTCCGGTGGCGGCGCGCACGGTTTGGATGGCGAACACGTTCGCCTCGGTACCGGAATTACAGAACCGCAAGAGCTGAATCGAGGGGAAGCGGTCGCGCAGCATCGCGGCCAGATCGGCCTCGTACCGGTTGGGGCCGCCCAGGACAATGCCACCTTCCAGCGCCTCGCGAATCGCTGCCAGGATGACGGGGTTGGAATGTCCGTACAAGCCGGCGGAGTACTCGCCGAGGAAATCGGCATAGCGATGGTCATCGAGATCCGTCAGATGCACGCCCTCGCCCTTGGCCCAGGCGAGCGGGAAGGGGGAGTAGTGCAGAACCGTCCGGGTATTGCCTCCGGGCATCGAGGACTTGGCCGACGAATGGCGCGCCGCGCTTTTCGGGTTGGCGGAGACGTAGCGATTCTCCGCCTCGCTGAGGGCACTTTCCAGGCTGGTGTTCATGGATGTCGATCCTGTTGGGAATGGGCTTGCCGCCAGCGCGTGGCGTAGGCTAGTGTCTGACCTGTATACAGCTCCGCACTTTATCCGGCGGGAGCTTGGCCGGAAATGAGAACAAGGGCAACATGGGCCCGGCCGGCGGGAGACCGGAGCCATCAGGGAGAGGGAATCATGGGAAATCTGTTCGCGCGCGGGCTCGGCAAGGGATTGCTGGGCGCGGCGATCATCGCAACCGCGGTCGCCGTCACGCCGGCTTGGGCCGAGACCGTCATCAACCGCGGGTTCGGCGCCTCGCCGGACACGCTCGACCCGCACATGAATTTCGGCGCGCGCGAAGGCTGGATCCAGGACGACATATACGAGGGCCTCACGGCCGGCAACGAGAAGGGCGAGATGGGCCCGGGCGCGGCCGAGAGCTGGGAAACCAGCGATGACGGCCTGACCTGGACGTTCCACCTGCGCGATGGGCTGAAATGGTCCAATGGCGACCCGCTGGTGGCGCAGGATTTCGTCAACGGCGTGATCCGGCAGCTCGAGCCGAAGACGGCCTCGCCGCGCGCCTACTACTTCAGCTCGCTGGTCCCGCTGGTGGGCGGGCAGGAGTTCATCGACGCCAAGGACAAGGGCGATCCGAAGACCGTCGGCATCAGCGCGCCCGACGACAAGACGATCGTCATGAAGCTGAAGTCGCCACAGCCGAACATGCTCTATCTCGTGGAATCGTACCATATCCCCCCGCTGCACAAGCCGAGCTTCGACAAGTACGGCGCTGATTTCATCAAGCCCGAGAACATCGTCAGCAACGGCGCCTACATGATGACCGAGAACGTGCCGCAATCGCACGTCACGCTGGTCAAGAACCCGAACTATTGGAACGCGGCCAGCGTGAAGATCGACAAGGTCGTCTATGTGGTGACGGAGGACGACCAGACCGAGCTGAAGCGCTACAAGGCCGGCGAACTTGAAACCACCAACGAGATTCCGAGCGACCAGCTCGACGCGGTGAAGGAGGAATTCGGCGACCAGGTGCGCATCACGCCCTATCTCGAGTCGCAATACATCTCCTTCAACATCACCAAGCCGCCGTTCGACAACATCAGGGTACGCCAGGCGCTGGCGATCGGCATCGACCGCAAGGTGCTGCAGGACAAGATCGTGAAAGCGGGCTACCAGTACAATTGCGGCTACACGCCGCCGAACGATCCCCGCTACCACCAGCCGCAGGTTCCCGAGTGCGGCATGACCAAGGAGGAGCGCTCCACCAAGGGCAGGCAGCTGCTGGCCGACGCCGGTTTCGGCCCGGACAATCCGCTGAAGGTTACGATCGAGACCTCGAGCGACAATACCGCCAAGAAGCTGGCGGAGGGCGTGGCGCTGATGTGGAAGCAGAACCTCGGCGTCGACGCCAAGGTGAACGCCCAGGAATTCCAGGCCTGGATGAACACCTTCTACTCGGGCGGCTGGGACGTGCTGAACGACAACCTCATCGGCGATATGCCCGGACCCGAATCGCATCTCGCCTACATGCGGCCGAGCGCCGAATCCGGCTACAACTGGAAGAGCCCCGCATTCGAATCGCTGATGGACGAGGCATCGCAGCAAGCCAGCATCGAGGAGCGCTACAAGATCCTGGCGCAGGCCGAGAAGGTGCTGCTCGACTACTACCTGGTGACGCCGCTCGACGTGACAACGTCACGCCATCTGGTGAAGCCCACGGTCAAGGGGTGGGAGGACAACATCCTCGACACGCATCCCAGCAAGCTGATGAGCATCGCGCAATAGCGCATTGCGGCGGCCCGGCGGATGACCTTCGCCGGGCCGCAATAGCGCCGGCTCCATGCTCTCCTTCGCCATCAGACGTATCGTCGGCGCCGTCCCGACGCTGTTCGCGCTGATTGTCATCGCGTTCTTCATCATGCGGGTCGCGCCGGGCGGGCCGTTCTCCACCAGCCGCAGGCTGACCGCATCGGTGCTGGAGAACATGAACAAGGCCTATCATCTGGACGAGCCGGTCTGGATGCAGTTCGGCCGCTATCTCTGGGGCCTTGCCCATTTCGATTTCGGTCCATCGATGAAGTACAAGGACTTCTCGGTGACCGAGCTCATCGTGCAGGGACTGCCGGTGTCCCTCGAGGTCGGCGTGTGGGCGATGGTGTTCGCGACCATCACCGGCATCGCCTTGGGCATGGCCGGCGCGCTGCGCCGCAACGGCGTGACGGACCTGACCGCCGGCATCATTGCCATGACCGGCGTCGCCATTCCGACGTTCGTCATCGGGCCCGTGCTGCAGATCCTGTTCGGGCTGCAGCTCGGCTGGTTTCCGGTCGCGGGCTGGGACGGGTCGCTCGATGCCGCGATACTCCCGGTGTTCGTGCTTGCGCTGCCCAACATCGCCTATATCTCGCGCCTGACGCGCGGCAGCATGATCGAGACGCTGCGCGCCAACTACGTGCGCACGGCGCGCGCCAAGGGGATCGGGCCGCGGCGCGTGGTCTGGAAGCATGCCATGACCGGGGCGATGCTGCCGGTCATCGCCTATCTGGGTCCGGCGACCGCGATCACCGTAACGGGATCCGTGGTGATCGAGCAGATATTCGGCATCCCCGGCATCGGTCGCTACTTCGTGGAGGGCGCCAGCAACCGGGACTACCCGCTGGTGATGGGCGTCACCATCCTCTATGGCGGGATCGTGATCCTGGCCAACATCGTGACCGACGTGATGCGTGGCTTTCTCGATCCGAAGGTGAGTTATGACTGACGCGGTTGCGGGCGCACCCGCTGCGCTGGAAACTCCATCAGCCGCCGGCCTCAGCCCGTTCAAGGCGTCCTGGCGCCGCTACAGCCGCAACAAGCTGGCGGTCGGCGGCATGGTCATCCTGCTGATCATCGTGCTCGCCTGTTTCGGCGGCCCGCTGCTGTTCCCGTACGGGCCGGAGGATGCCGATTTCGACAACATTTCGGCTCCGATGAACCTGTTCTCGATCCATCCTTTCGGGACCGACGAATTCGGGCGTGACCTGCTGCTGCGTGTGCTGGTCGGCGGGCAGGTTTCGCTGGCAGTTGGTTTCGTGGGCGCGCTCGCTGCCGTCATTATCGGGGTCGTCTATGGCGCAACGTCGGGCTATGTCGGCGGCCGGCTGGACAATTTCCTGATGCGCACGGTCGATGTGCTGTACGGCATCCCCTATTTCTTCCTGGTGGTGCTGATCAATCTGGTGGTGGGCCGCACCATCGCCGGGCTGTTCGTATCGATCGTGGTCGTGCTGTGGCTGACTCCGGCGGTGATCGCGCGCGGCCAAGCGGTGTCGCTGCGCCACCGCGAGTTCGTGGACGCGGCGCGGGCCGGCGGCATGACCGAGTGGCAGATCATCCGCCAGCACATCGTGCCGAACACGATGAACGTGGTGATCGTCTATTCCAGCCTGCTGGTGCTGGAGGTCATCGTCACCGAATCGTTCCTCAGCTTCCTCGGGCTCGGCATCCAGCCGCCGTCGAGCTCCTGGGGTTCGCTGATCGATGACGGCGCCCGCAGCCTGGAGACCGACGTGCGGCTCCTGCTGCTGCCCGGCTGCTTGCTGAGCGCGACCCTGTTCTGCCTCAACTTCATTGCCGACGGTCTGCGCGATGCCTTCGATCCGAACGAGCGCTGACATGGCCGTCCGGCCGGCCTCGGCGCCGATCCTTTCGGCGCGGGAGCTGACGGTCGATTTCAAGCTCGAGCACGGCTGGGTGCGCGCGGTCGACGGCGTCAGCTTCGAGGTGCGGCGCGGCGAGGTGCTGGGCATCGTCGGCGAATCCGGTTCGGGCAAGAGCCAGATCCTCATGGCGGCGATGGGCCTGACCGCCCTCAACGGCCGCTGCTCCGGCAGCGTGACCTTCGAGGGCGAGGAGATCCTGAACGCCGCGCCTGACCGGCTGGACAGGATCCGCGGCTCGTCCATGTCGATGATCTTCCAGGACCCGATGACCTCGCTCAATCCCTACATGCGGGTGCAGGACCAGTTGACCGAGGTGCTGGTCGCGCATCAGGGCAAGAGCAAGGCGGAGGCGGTCGATATCGTGGTCGAGATGCTGGAGCGGGTGCGCATTCCCGACGCCCGGCAGCGGATCGCGCTCTACCCGCACGAATTCTCCGGCGGCATGCGCCAGCGCGTGATGATCGCGATGGCGCTGCTGTGCCGTCCGGCATTGCTGTTCGCGGACGAGCCGACCACCGCGCTTGACGTCACGGTGCAGGCCCAGATTCTCGACCTCCTGAGCGGGCTGGTGCAGGAGCTGAATGCGGCGGTGGTGATCGTGACCCACGATCTCGGCGTCATCGCGCGGATGTGCGACCGGGTCATCGTGCTCTACGGCGGGCGCATCATGGAGGAAGCGGCGATCGACGACCTGTTCGAAGCGCCGCGGCATCCCTATTCACGCGGTCTGCTGGCCGCGACGCCGCGATTGGATGACGACACGGCGCACGACCTGCGCACCATCCCGGGCACGCCGCGCGCCCAGGCGGGCCAGATCAGCGGCTGTCCGTTCGAGCCGCGCTGCGAGCGCCGGATCGAGCGCTGCACGGCGGAAACGCCGCCATTGCAGCGCGGCGCCGGCGGCCGGGCGGCCGCCTGCCACCTGGTGACGCCATGATGACGGAAAGCCTGCTCAGCGTCCGCGACCTCAAGGTCCATTTTCCGATCGGGAAAGGGTTGCTGGCCGGCGCCAAGGGCGCGGTCAAGGCGGTCGATGGCGTCTCGTTCGACCTCAGGCCAGGCGAAACGCTGGGCATCGTCGGCGAATCCGGCTGCGGGAAATCGACCCTCGGCCGCGCCATCCTGCGCCTGACCAAGCCGACTGCCGGCACCGTGGTGTGGCTGGGGCAGGATTTCTTCGGCCTGGACAAGGCGACGTTGCGCAAGGCGCGGCGGGAGCTGCAGATCATCTTCCAGGACCCGCTGGCTTCGCTCGACCCGCGCATGACGGTCGGCGCCATCATCGCGCGGCCGCTTAGGACCTTCCACCCCGAGCTGAAGAAAGCGGCGCTCGACGCGCGCGTGAAGGAGGCGATGGCCCAGGTCGGCCTCGCGCCGGAGATGATGCGGCGCTATCCGCACGAATTCTCCGGCGGGCAATGCCAGCGCATCGGCATCGCCCGCGCCATGATCCTGCGGCCGAAGCTGATCGTCTGCGACGAGCCGGTGTCGGCGCTCGATGTCTCGATCCAGGCGCAGATCATCAACCTGCTGCGCAAGCTGCAGGCGGAACTCGGCCTGTCGCTGCTGTTCATCTCGCACAACCTCAGCGTCGTGCGGCACATCAGCCACCGCGTGATGGTGCTGTATCTTGGCAAGATCATGGAGATCGCGGAGCGCGACGCGTTCTACGCCAATCCCATGCACCCCTATTCCAAGGCGCTGATCTCCGCCATTCCGCTGCCCGACCCGAAGGCCGAGCGGGCGCGGGAGCGCGTGATGCTGCAAGGCGACCTGCCGTCGCCGCTCGATCCGCCGACGGGCTGCCGGTTCTGCACGCGCTGCCCGATCGCGACCGATCTGTGCCACACCAGCGAACCACCCCTGGCGCCGCGTGCCGATGGCCGCTTGGTGGCGTGCCATTTCGTCTGATATCACTCCCGCATGACCGACTTCGACCCGCTCGAGCCATTCCTGGATCGGCTGTTCCGCGTCAGCGAGGCATGGGGCGCGCGCGTGTCGCCGGATGGCCGCCGCCTCGCATGGATCACGGGCAATCTCGGCGCCACGACCCAGGTGTGGCAGGCGCCGGCCGACGGCAGCGCGCCCGCCAACGCCTGGGTCGCCAACGACCGCGACTGCGACTGGCTGTTCTGGGCGCCGGATTCGGCGTCCATCACCCTCGGCCTGTCGCGCGACGGGGACGCGCGCGCGGGCTTGAGCCTGGTCGCGCTCGACGGCAGCGCGCGCGCGCTGACGGAGCAGCACCCCGATTTCTACATCCAGGGCGGCCAGATCGACCCGTCCGGCCGGTTCCTGGTCTACGCCGCCAACCGCGACCCGGTGACCGGGCGCGAGATCGAGACCCACGTGATCTATCGGCATGAGATCGCCAGCGGCGAGCGCGCGGCGCTGGCGCGGCTCCAGCGCGCGGCCTATGTGACCCCGCGCCTGTCGGCCGGCGGCAAACACATTCTCTACCATCGCAAGGACCGCGATCCGGCCGGGCGGCAGCTTTGGCTGGTTGGCCTCGACGGATCGGCGGATCGCGAAGTGCTGAATGCCGGCGATGCACGCAAGGCCGATGGGCTGTGGGCACCGGACGGCGCCGGCATCGTCGTGACGGCGGAGCATCAGAACCATCGGCGGGTCGGCCTGCTCGATGTCGCAAGCGGCGCAGTGCAATGGCTGGTCGATGATCCCGCACTCCAGATCGCCGGCGCACACTGGCCGAAGGGTTCCGACCGGATCGTGGTGACGGAGACCAGGTCGGCGCGCGACAAAGCGAGCCTGCTTGATCCGGCGAGCGGGCAGCGAGCTGCGTTTCCGACCGCCGACGGAACATTGATTCCGATAGGGCCGGCGGCCGACGGATCGTGGATTTGCTATCACTACGACGCCCGCCATCCGGCGCGGCTGGTGACGCGCCATGGCAAGGACCTGCGTTCGATCTCGGAGCTGCCCGACCGGCGCATTCCTTCAGCGGAGCTGGCGGCAGCGAGGGATTTCTGCTGGCGCGCAACCGATGGCATGGAGGTCCGGGGCTGGCTTTATGAGCCGAAGGGCCGTGCGCGCGGCGCGATCATCCTGGTGCATGGCGGCCCGACGGCGCACTCCGAAGATGCCTTCGATCCGGAGACGCAGTATCTCGTGGCGGCCGGCTTCGCGGTGCTGCAGCCGAACTATCGCGGCTCGACCGGATTCGGCCTGCCGTTCCAGGACGCGATCAGGCAGGACGGCTGGGGCGGGCGGGAGCAGGACGACATTGCATGTGGCGCGCGGGCGCTGATCGCGAAAGGAATCGCGGCAGCGGGCAAGGTGGGCGTGACCGGCACGTCCTATGGCGGCTATTCCTCCTGGTGCCAGATCACGCGCATGCCGCCGGATGTCATCAAGGCGGCGGCGCCGATCTGCGGCATGACCGACCTGGTGGTGGACTACGAGACGACGCGGCCCGACCTGCGCCCGTATTCCGAGGAGATGATGGGCGGGTCGCCCGCGCAGGTGCCGGAGCGCTACCGCGAACGCTCGCCGATCCATTTCGTCGAGCGCATCCGCGGGCGGCTCCTGATCGTACAGGGCATGAACGATCCCAACGTCACGCCGCAGAACGTGACCGACGTGCGCAGGCACCTGGATGATGCTGGCATCTCCTATGAGCTGCTGATGTTCGAGGACGAGGGCCACGGCATCGCCAAGCCCGAGAACCGCAAGACACTGTGCCGTCGGCTGGCGCGGTTTTTTGCGGATGCGTTCGAGCGATGAGGGACATTGCGCAGCTGGCGCACGACTGGGCGCGCCACCCCGAGTTCTGGGAGCCGAAGCTCTCCAAGGACGGATGCTGGGCGGCGTGGACCTGGACCGGCCCCACCGAGGCCGGCAACGTGTGGCTCGCGCCGACCGACGGCTCGCTCCCACCGCGGCGCGTGACGGACGAAGCGGATCACATCTACGCGCGATCCTTCTCGCCGGATTCCAGGCGCGTGTTGCTCGCGCAATCGGAAGGCTCGTCGGAGCACGATCACCTGGCTCTGCTTGATCTTGAGAGCGGAGCACGCCGGCTGCTGACTCCGAAGCAAAGCGACCACTACGTCTTTGGCGGGACCTTCACACTGGACGGCGCCTCCATCCTCTACGCCGCAAGCTGGGACGATGCCGCGAAATCGGCGATCGAGGGCCAGCGCATCTATCTGCACGACCTCGACAGCGCCAAGCGCCGGATCGTCAGCGCGTCCGAAAGCCTCAGCGACAAGCCGCTCGAGCTTTCGAACGACGGGCGGCTCGTCCTGTATCATCGGCACGAGCGCGACGCGGGCGGCAGCCAGATCTGGTTGCTCGATCTCAAGAGCGGCGAGGATCGCGAAATCCTGAACGTCGGCGATGCGCGCAAGGCGTACGGTTCCTGGATCGATGACAAACGCATTCTGGTCTGGGCGGAAAGCGACAGCCATGACCGGGTCGGAATCCTGACGCTCCCGAATCCGGATGTGCGCTGGCTGGTCGACGATCCGGAGAGGTCGATCGACAACGCGATCGCGGGTGCGGACGGCAGGAGCGTGGCGCTCCTCGATTTTCGGCAAGGAACGCTGCATGCCAGCGCGCTCGACCTTGTGAGCGGCGCGGAAACACGCCTGGAAGCACCAGGCTGCAGCCTCTTGCCGATTGCGCAGCTGCCGTCCGGCCCGTGGCTGTGCGAGCGCTATTCCTCGCGCGCGCCTCATGAACTGGTGCGCCTCGATCCGGCAACGGGCGAGACAGGCGCGATCTCGCGCACTGCACAGCACCTCGCACCGACAGATCTGCGCTTCGCGCCGGCACAGCCCCATCGCTGGCGCTCGGGCGACGGCACAGAGATCGCCGGCTGGCTGTATGAGCCGGAAGGACAGAGCCGCGGCCTCATTGCGCATGTCCATGGCGGGCCGACCTGGCACAGCGAGGATTGGATCAACGGTTCCATCCAGTTCCTGGTGGCGGCGGGCTTCACCGTGCTCGATCCCAACTACCGCGGCTCGACCGGCTATGGCCGGGCCTTCCGCGAGGCGATCAAGGAGGACGGCTGGGGCGGGCGCGAGCAGGACGACATCCGCACCGGCCTCGAGAGCCTGGTGGCGGCAGGAAAGGGGCATCGCGGGCGCATCGGCATCATCGGGCTATCCTACGGCGGCTACTCGTCCTGGTGCCAGATCACGAAGTCCGCCGATCTCGTGCATGCGGCCGTCCCGATCTGCGGCATGTACCAGCTCGCGACCGACTATGACGAGACCGGCATGCCGCACGGCCGCGCCTACAGCGAGGAGATGATGGGCGGCACGCCGGCCGAGCAGCCGGAACGCTATTTCAACGCGTCGCCCGCGAATTTCATCGACCGCATCAAGGGGCGGCTGATGATCGTGCACGGCATGATGGATTCCAACGTTTCGCCGGAGAATACGCGCGCCGCAATCCGCGACCTCGACCGCGCCGGCATCCCCTACGAGTTGCTCACCTTCGACGACGAAGGCCACGGCATCTACCGCGCCAGCAACCGGGAGCAGTTGCTGCGGCGGGTCGCCGAATTCTTCGAGCAGTCCTTCGCGAATTTCTGGTCGCGCGGTTGACGCTGCCGCGCCGATCCTGTTGAGTTCCCAGGTTGCGCCGTCAGGTTGTGGGGAGTGCAGCGTGTCGTCGCCTATCGCCATTCTTCCGTCCCGACTGCCCGATCAGGGTACTGTCATTGCGGCAGGCGGCGCTCGCCTGGCGCAGGCCTATGGCCGCCTGCCACCGGCGGCGCTGATGCTGCTGGCGGTTATTTCGGTCGAGCTGAGCTGGGCGCTGGCGACCTTCGTTCTGGCCGATGTCGGCCGGGCCGGCACCGCATTCCTCAGCACGACCTTTGCAGCGACCGTATTCACCGTTTTGTCGCCGCCGAAGATCGACGGTCGGATCCGGAAACATGGGCTGCTGATCCTGTTCTTCGGCCTGGCCGATGCCGGCATGGCGCTGCCGTTTCTCTATTCGCTGCAGCTCGACGTCCCGCTGGGCATCGCTTCCGCCATCGCGTTCCTGGGACCGCTCGGGCTGGCGGTTGCGACGTCGCGCCGGGTGGTGCATTTCCTGTGGATCGGCATAGCCATCCTCGGCGTTGCGCTGCTGACGCCGGCGATCGGTGAGGGCCTCAGCGCCATTGGTCTTGGCTTTGCCATGGTGTCGGCGATCGCTTGGGCGGCCTTCGTGCCGGCCACGAAACTGGCCGGCCGGGCCTTCGGCGGGCGCGACGGGTTGACATTTGGGCTGTGGGCCTCGTCGCTCATGCTGCTGCCGTTCGCGATAGCGGAAGGCACGGTCCTGCACGCGGACGTCCTCAGCATCGGCGGTGCAATGCTGGTCGCTCTGCTCGGCGCGGTGCTGCCATGGGCGATCGAGTTCAGCGTGATTCAACGGATCTCGGCGCGGACCTACGGCATCCTGGTGACTTTGGAGCCTGCCGTTGGCGCGCTGGTCGGCGCCATCTTCCTCAGCCAGTCGATCGGCCCGCGGATGTGGATCGCGGTCGCATGCGTGACCATCGCCGCGATGGGCGTCACCTTGTCCGACAAGCAGGAGCGATAGCGCGCCTCAGGTCTCCGCCCACATGCGCAGGAGGTTGGCGTAGGTGTGGTGGACGAGGTCGGTCTCGATCGCGTCGGGGGCCATGTCGTTCATCCGGTCCTTCACCTGCGCGAGATTGGCGAGGATCTCGCGCTGCCGGTCGTCCCGTATGTACGACTGCAACCAGCTTACCGCCACGAGCCGCTCGCCGCGCGTGACCTCCACCACCTCATGCAGGCTGGAGGACGGATAGACCACGACCGATCCGCTGGGGAGCTTCACCTCCTGCACCCCGAACGGACTGTGGATGACGAGCTCCCCGCCATCGTATTCGTCGAGGTCGCTGATGAAGACGGTGAGGGAAACATCCGAACGCTCGCGCCCGCTCTTGGGGCCCATCAGCGCGTTGTCGACGTGCTTCCCATAGGCCATGCCCTGCCGATAGCGGCTGATGAGGGGCGGGCGGATCCGCCTCGGCAAGGTCACTCGATTGAATTCCTTGTTGCGGTTCAGTGCGGCCAGCACGATCTCATGCAGCGCCTTGCGCTCGTCGGCTTTCTGCGAAACCTGCTCGTTGTTCTTGACGCGCCGCGCGCGGCCGCCCGCGGTTTCGACGCCCGGCACGAACGGCAAGGCAGCCGCCTCCTCGCGCAGCTTCTTGGTCTCCTCGGCGGTCAGCACGTCGTTTATGCAGACGATCATGGCGCCCTCGATCCAGCCCCAACGCGATGTTTGTGCCGCGAAGCGCGCGCCTGTTCAAGAGGGGGGCGGCCTTCAGCGCGCAAGGATTTGCCGCGCGGCAACCAGCGCTTCCGCCAGCCGGTCGATGTCCGAAGCGTCATTGTGGAGTCCGAAAGAGGCGCGAACCGTCCCCGGCAGCCCAAGATGGTCCATCAGCGGCTGCGCACAATGGTGACCGGTGCGCACGCAGACCCCGCGCTCACCCAGCAGGGACCCGACATCGTGCGGATGCACCCCCTCGAGGGTGAAGGACACGATGCCGATGCGGTCTCTTGGCGCCCCCACCGGGCGGATGCCGGGAATCTCGCGCAGCCGGTCGAGCGCATAGCCGGTCAAGGCCCGGTCGTGCGCCTCGATCCGGTCCCAGCCGACCGCTTCGATGAAATCGGCCGCGGCCGCCAGCCCGACGGCTGGGCCGATCGGCGGGGTCCCGGCCTCGAACCGCTGCGGCGGATCGGCGAACTCGGTGCGCGCGAAGGTGACGCTGCGGATCATGTCGCCGCCGCCTTGCCAGGGTGGCATGGCGGCCAGCAGATCGGGCTTGCCATAGAGCACGCCGATGCCATCGGGCCCGTAGAGCTTGTGCCCCGTGAGGGCGAGGAAGTCGCAGTCCCACTCCGTCACGTCGATGGCGCCGTGCGGCGCCGCCTGCGCGGCGTCCACCACGACGATTGCGCCGGCGCGGCGCGCCCGCGCCACGATTTCCCTGATCGGCGGGCGGGTGCCGAGGGCGTTGCTCGCCGCCGTCATGGCCACCAGCTTCGGGCCTTGGCCCAGCAGGCGATCCAGTGCATCGAGGTCGAGATCGCCGCGATCGTCGATGGGTGCGACCAGCAGCTCGAGCGCCAGCCGGTCGCGCAGGAGCTGCCAGGGCACGATGTTGGCGTGGTGCTCCAGCATCGTCACGAGAACCCGGTCGCCGGCCTTCAGCCGCGATCCACCGAAGGACTGGGCGACCAGATTGATGCCCTCCGTGGCGTTGCGGGTGAAGATAATGCTACCGGCCGACGGCGCGCCGATGAACCTTGCCATGCGCGCGCGCGCGGCTTCATAGGCCTCGGTCGCCGCTTCGCTGAGCGGATAGACCGCGCGATGGATGTTGGCATAGCTGGTCTCATAAAACTGCCGCAGCCGGTCCAGCACCGGCTTCGGCTTCTGCGCGCTGGCGGCGCTGTCGAGATAGGCGATGTCGCGCGCCATCAACAGCGGAAAGGCCTGGCGCGGCACCAACGGGCCGTCGATGGTTCGGCCGGAAGCTGTCGATTTGCCTTGTTCGATCATGACGGTTCGGCATTCAAATGCTCAAGAATAGCGGACGTTCCTGACCGACAAGTCAAGACTCGACGCCGTTCGATGAAGTCTTGACTTGAAGCGCGGGGAAGGGCGGGCTTCTCTGGTCTGGACCGTGCGCGCCCGGGCCGCAGGGTCGTTGACTATCCTCGTGGCTGGTGCAGAATAACGGGATCGTTCGTATACGAACGATCGACGGGCCGATAGGTCCCGCGATCGTCCTGGGGTATGTCTGGGAGCAAGCAAGATCGGCCCGCCAATGGGCCGCACAAGGGAGGGAGCCTGATGTCCAAGTCGAATTCACGGATCACCCGCCGGCGCTTCGTCGCGGGAGCCGGCGCGGTCGGCCTCGGTGCCGCAACCGGCCTCATCGCGGCGCCGCGCATCGTGCGCGCCGATGGCAAAATCACGGTGCTGAACTGGCAAGGCTATGGCACGGACGAAGCCTGGGCGGTCGAGGCGTTCAAGAAGGCGAACGGCATCGACGTGGTGCACGACTACTTCAATTCCGAGCCGGAGATGATCACCAAGCTGCGCACCAACCCGGGCGCCTATGACGTGGTGCTCACCAACTGCGCCTGGAACGGCGTCGCCTCGGGCGAGGGGCTGGTGCAGCCGATCGACACGTCGAAAATCTCGCACTTCAGCGACCTCAACCCGGCATTCCGCGATTCCCCGCTGCTGAACAAGGACGGCAAGGTCTATGGCGTGTCGTGGGTGTGGGGCATGACGGCGATCGCCTACAACACCGACAAGGTGAAGCCGGCGCCGGATTCGGTCGAGGTGCTGTGGGATCCCAAGTTCGCCAAGCGCATCTGCGTGCGCGACGACGCGATCGAGGCGGTATCCTTCGGCGCGATCGCGACCGGGCAGGACATGAACCACCCGAAGGACCTCGCCAAGGTGAAGGAAAAACTGCTGGCCCTGAAGCCCCAGGTCGCAACCCTGTGGTCGTCGGAGGACGAGTGGAACAAGCTGTTCCAGTCCGGCACCTTCGACATCTCCATCTACTGGAGCGGCTCGGCCGCGCGGTCCAAGACCAACTACAAGCTGCCGGTCGGTTACATGGTGCCGAAGGAGGGCGGCATCGGCTGGTTCGATGGCCTGGCGGTCGCAAAGGGCGCGCCGAATGTCGATGGCGCGCTGAAGTTCATCGACTACATGGTCGATCCGGACTTCTACTACGAGTGGGCGACCAAGGTCGGCGCGCCGGCCTCGGCCAATGTCAAGGCGAACGAGAAGCTGCCGGAGGACGATGTCGGCCGCCAGATCCACAGCGACCAGGACGCGATCAAGCGCCTGCAATACATGGCGCCGCTCAGCGACGACGAGCGGCAATCGTACTCGGATCTGTGGACCGAGGTGAAGGCCGCGTTCGCGCAATAGCGCGCGGCTGTCACGACCCTTCAGCAACGCGCCGCCGGCACCCAGAGGTGCCGGCGGCGCGGCCCTTCTGCGGGCCAGATTGGACAAGGATACGGCATGGCCGTCGCCGACCGGCGGAACAGGGGCGCGATCCTGGGGCTGACCGGCCCCGCCTATCTTTGGCTGACGGTGACCATCTTCCTGCCGCTGTCGGCGATGCTCTATTGCAGCTTCCTCGACAAGTCGCCGCTGGTGCCGCAGCCGTCCAGCTTCACGCTGAAGCAATACACCGACGTCATCGACAAGCCGGTCTATGGGCAGCTCATGGTCTGGTCGCTCGAACTCGGCGCGATCGTGACCATCTGCTGCCTGCTGGTCGGCTATCCGGCGGCGCTCGCCCTGGCGAAGGTCATCAAGGGGCGCTGGCGCGAAGCGATGTTCCTGATGGTGGTGCTGCCGTTCTGGAGCAATGCCCTGGTGCGCACCTTCTCCTGGACCATGGTCCTGCGCCCGGGCGGGCTGGCGGACCAGGCGATCCATGTCGTCGCGCCGGACGCTCCCGCGCTCAACCTGCTCTATTCCTATCCGGCGGTGGTGATCGGGCTGGTACATTCCTACCTCCCGTACATGATCCTCACCTGCTACATCTCGCTGCAGGCGATCGACGATTCCGTGATCGAGGCGGCGCGCAGCCTGGGCGCGCGATCCGGCGCCCTGTTCCGCCGCGTGGTGTTCCCGATGAGCCTGCCGGGCGTGCTGGCGGGTTCGGCGCTGATCTTCGTGCCGGCCGTGGGCTCGTTCATGGAGCCGCGCATCCTGGGAGGCGCGAAGGGTGCGACCCTCGGCATGGCGATCGAGGAGCAGTTCACCGTTACCGCCAACTGGCCGTTCGGTGCGGCGCTGTCCTTCATGATGCTGGCCGCGGTGCTGCTGATCTGCCTCGCGCTCTATCCGGCGGCGCGCAAGCGCATGGAGGGGCTATGAGTGGCAGGATGGGCCCGGCCCTCCTGACGGCCTATCTGTGGCTGGTGCTGGCATTCCTCTATGTGCCGATCGTCGTCATGGCGGTGCTGGGCTTCAATGCCTCGCCGCTCTATGCCATGCCGTTCCAGTTCGACCTGATCTGGTACCGGGAGTTGACCGGTAACGCCAAGCTGATCGATGCCGGCATCAACAGCGTCGGCATCGCGATCGTGAACACGATCATTGCGACGGCGCTGGGTACGATGGCCGCGCTGGCCTTCGCGCGCTACCGGTTCCGCGGCCGGACCATCATGCAGCTCCTCCTGTTCCCACCGGTTGCGATCCCCTGGCTGGTGATCGGCACCGCCATGCTGGTGTTCTTCCACTGGATCGAAATCCCGCGCGGCCTGTTCGCGATCCTGCTGGGCCACGTTGCCTTGTCGCTGCCCTACGTCATCGTGGTGGTCGGCGCGCGGCTGGCGACCTTTCCGCATGCGGTAGAAGAGGCGGCCGCGACGCTGGGCGCGACGCCGTGGCAGACCTTCCGCCGGGTGACGGCCCCGCTGCTGGCGCCGGGCGTGATCGGCGCCGCGTTGTTTGCGTTCGCGGTCTCGTTCGACCAGTTCGTGATCTCCTATTTCCTGGCGCCGCCCGGCACCACCACCCTGCCGGTGGCGATCTATGGCGCCATCCGCAAGGGCTTTACGCCGGAGATCAACGCGATCTCCACCATCATCATCGTGGTGTCGATGGGCGCCCTGCTGCTGACCGCCCGCTTCTACCGGTTCGGCGGCGAGCGGTGAGGGCCTCATGAGCACGGTTGCCGTCACCGACGCGGTGAAGAAGTACGATGCGGTCGCCGCGCTCGACGGCGTCACCATGACGTTCCGCGAGGGCGAGTTCTTCGGCCTGCTGGGGCCGAGCGGCAGCGGCAAGACCACGTTGCTGCGCGCCATCGCCGGTTTCGTGACGCTGGACCGCGGGCAGGTGCTGATCGATGGGCACGATGTCGGCGGCGTGCCGGTCCATGCCCGCAACATCGGCATGGTGTTCCAGAACTATGCGCTCTTTCCGCACATGTCGGTGGCCGAGAACGTGGCATTCGGGCTGGAAGTGCGCGGCCGGCCAGGCGCGGAAGTCGCGGAACGGGTGAAAGCCGCGCTCGCCATGGTGCGCCTCAGCGGGCTGGAGCAGCGCAAGCCGAAGCAGCTCTCCGGCGGGCAGCAGCAGCGCGTGGCTCTGGCGCGCGCGCTGGTGACGCGGCCGAAGGTGCTGCTGCTGGACGAGCCGCTGGGCGCCCTCGACAGGCATCTGCGCCAGGAAATGCAGGTGGAACTCCGCGGCATCCAGCGCCAGGTCGGCATCACCACCATATTCGTGACGCACGACCAGGAGGAGGCGCTCACCTTGTCGGACCGGATCGCGATCTTCGATTCCGGCCGCATCATCCAGGAGGGTGCGCCAATCGAGGTCTACGAACGGCCAGTCACCCGGTTCGCCGCCGGCTTCCTCGGCGAAGCGAACTTCCTGCAGGGCAACGTGACCGCGATCGAACCGGGCGGGCTCGCGCGCGTCGCGCTGGAGATCGGCGGTGAAGCCTCGTGCCGGATTTCGGGCCGCCAGGTGGGGCAGAGCGTGCTGCTGGCGCTGCGGCCCGAAAAAATCGCGCTCGGCACGGGTGGTCAGGCCGGCGTCAACGCCGTGCGCGGCACGGTGCTGGGCGTCGTGTTCTCAGGCAACAGCACGACCTACCGCGTCACGGCCGGCGGCCAGGTCATGATGCTGTTCCGCCAGAATCTGGCCGACGGGACGGTCGCGCCGGGTTCGGACGTGACGCTCTCCTGGTCTCCAGAGCATCTGGTGCAGGTGACACCGTGACCCGGCTGTTCGGTCCCATTCCGCCCGCCGCTCTGCACCTGGTGGTGGACATGCAGGAACTGTTCCGATCCCACCCGGAATGGGGCACGCAATCCCTGACGCGCATCATCCCGGCGGTCGAGCGTCTGCTGAGGGCGCGGCCGCAGCGCGCCTGGTTCTCCCGCTTCATTCCGCCGCGGCAGGCCGAGGACGCGCGCGGCACCTGGCAGCGCTACTATCGCCGCTGGTCGAGCGTCACCCTGGACAAGCTCGATCCCGCCATGATCGACCTGGTGCATGAGCTGAAGCCCTGGGCGAAACAGGTGGTCGACAAGGCTGGCTATTCCGCGATGAGCGCGCCGGCGTTGCGGGATGCCGCGCTGTCGCACAGTGATCATTGCCTCATCCTGTCCGGCGTCGAGACGGACGTGTGCGTGCTCGCGACCGTGATCGAAGCGGTGGAAGCGGGCTTGCGTGTCATCCTCGCGACCGATGCCTTGGCCAGTTCCTCCGAGCCGTGCCACGTCAGGGCGCTCGAGATATTTCACGACCGCTTCGACGAGCAGGTCGAGCTCGCGACGGTCGATCAGATCGTGGCTGGCTGGCGATGACCGACACGCTGGAGAAATTGGAGGCGGCGCGCCGCGGCTGGAATAGCTGGGCGAGCGAATGGCCGGCGCAGCTTTCGCACCTGCCGCGCGGCCTGGTCGTGACGCCGTGCGCCTATGCGTCCAGCAGCAACGCCTTTACCGATTTCCCGGCGCAGGGCGGCGGCGTGCGCTATGGCCCGCGCTCCGTCCGCGGCGAGCAGATCGCGCTGCGCCTGTCGCACGCAGGGACCGACATTGACCTGCGCTACGACCGGCCGGAATCCGATGTCATGCGCGCGCGCTGGTCGGTCGAAAAGCTCGGCGAATGGGGCCTGCGTTTCTGGCTGTGCTGGACCTTGCAGTGGCAGCCGGAGCCGGACGAGCCCGCCGTCGAATGGACCTATGATCCTGCGACCGGTGCACTGGTGGCGGCGCACGAGCGCCATGGCGCGGTCGCCGTGTGTGCCGAGGCGCCGACGCTGCTGACCACATTCCACGCCGGCCTGGCGGCGCTGCGCGCCGAGTTCGAGCAGCAGGGCTATTTCTATCTGGATTCGCGCGGGACGCGTGGCGCCTTTCCCTGCCTGCGCTACAACCTGGAGGAGATGCCGCGCTTCTCCCTGGCGGTCGCCGTCGGCCCGTCCAGGGAAGGGGCGTTGGCGAAGGCGCGCCGCGCGCTCGCGGCCGAAACGCCATCGTTGCCGCCGCTGCAGACAGGCCGCGCCAACCACGCGCTCGATGCGGTGCGCGACGTGGTCGGCTGGAACTCGGTCTGGGACCGCATCAACCGGCGGCCGTACACCTCGCTGTCACGCGCCTGGGTGGCGCAGAAGTTCGGTGGCTGGGGATTGTGGCTGAACGACATCTTCTATCATGCCTGGATGGCGGCGCTGTTCGACCGCGACATCGCGGCGGAGAACCTGGACGCGCTGTTCAGCCATGCCCAGCCGGCCGGCAACCTGCCATGCCTGATGACGGGCCGCGATAGCTGGATCGATCGGTCGCAGCCTCCGGTGGGCAGCCTCGTGACCTGGATGATCGCGGCGCACAGCGGCGATCGCTCGATCGTCGATCGCGCTTATGGCGTGCTGCTCGCCAACCACGACTGGTGGTTCCGCCTGCGCGACGGCAACCGCGACGGCCTGATGGGATGGGGCACCTCGCCCGGCGTGGGGAGCGGGCTCTATCACGGCACCAAGCTCGGCGCGCGCGATGAATCCAGCATGGACAACTCGCCGATCCACGACGAGACGGGCCTGGATCGCGCCAGCGGCATGCTGACCGCCGTGGATGTCGGATTGAACTCCCTGCTCGTTCTCGATGCGGAAATCCTCAGCAACTGGGCGGACGAGCGCGGCGATGATGCGACCGCCACGCGCCTGCGCCAGCGCGGCGGCAGCCTGGCAGAACGCGTGCGTGAACGACTCTGGGACGACGAGCGCAAGGTGTTCGCAAATCGCTTGTGGGACGGCCGCTTCGTGCGGTCGATCGCGCCGACCAGTTTCTATCCCTTGCTGGCCGGCATCGCGACACCGGAGCAGAAGCGGCACCTGCTGCGCTGGCTCGAGGATCCGCGCAAGTTCGGCGGCTTCTGGCGCCTGCCTTCGGTGACGCGCGATGACCCGGCCTATCATGACAACGTCTATTGGCGCGGACGCATCTGGCCGCCGCTCAACCTGCTGACCTGGCTCGGATTGCGGCGCGCGAGCGAAGACGAAGCGGCGCGGCGCCTGGCTGAGGACAGCCATCGCCTGTTCGAGCAGGCTTGGCGCAAGGGCCAGTGCCCGGAGAATTTCAACGCCGAAAGCGGCGTTGCCGATGACCAGCCGGACACCGACCTGTTTTATGGATGGGGCGGCCTGATGCCGCTGATCGCAACCCTGGACATGGCGCGCTTGACCCCGTGGGCGGGCTGGGAGATCGACCTCCAGCCCGGCACGTGGAGCCTGGGGCCGCTGCGCATGGGAGGCCAGGCTGTCGAACTGAAGGCCGAAGGAGGATGGGTTTCGCTCCGTCGCGACGGGGTCGAAATCGCCGCGACCAATATGCGCGGGACCTGGTCGCATCTTGCGATCTCGAGCGGGGCGATGTCCTGCCGGACAGCGGGCGGCGGGCGGCTCCGCCTTGCCGGCGTGTCAATCGACCGCTTGATCGAGGCAAGCTATGATCGCAAGGCTTTGCAGTGCGAGGCCGCCGCGACCGGTCCGGCGATCGAATGCGCTGTGCCAACAATGGAAGCGGGCGGCGATCTGCTCCTGCGCTGGCGGACGTAAGAGGAACCAGAGAGTGATCGTCGTCTTCGGCTCTCTCAATGTCGATCTGACCGTGCCGGTCACGACCCTCCCCAAGCCGGGCGAGACCGTGCTCGGCCCAGGCTACCAGATGGTGCCCGGCGGCAAGGGTGCGAACCAGGCGCTGGCGGCGGCGCGCGCCGGCGCAAAGGTCGCGATGGCTGGCCGCGTGGGCCGGGACGGCTTCGCGGATGTCGCCTTGTCGGAGCTGCGGGCCGGCGGGGTCGACATCACGCGGGTGGAGCGCGACGACCACCCCACGGGCTGTGCCTTCATCTGCGTCGATTCCAGCGGACAGAACCAGATCGTGCTCGCGACCGGCGCCAATGCGACGGCGCTGGAGCGCCAGGTGCCCGATGAGTGGCTGACGCCCGAGACCGTCGTGCTGATGCAGATGGAAGTCTGGCCGGCGCAGAATTGGGCGTTGGTGGCGCGGGCCTCGGCCCGCGGCGCACGGGTCCTGCTGAACGCTGCCCCGGCGGGGCCGATTCCCGGCATCTCGCTGGCGGCGCTCGATTGGCTCATCGTAAACGAGACGGAAGCGGTGGCCGTGGCGGCAGGCCTTGGATTGGGCCGGCTGGAGGCGCGCGCCGCCGCCGCTGCCATCGCCGGGGCGGCCGACATCACCTGCATCGTCACGCTGGGCGGCGAAGGGGCGTTGGCCTTCGAGCCGAAGATCTCATGGCAGGTCGGCGCGATGGACGTCTCGCCGATCGATACCACTGCGGCCGGCGATGCCTTCGTCGGAGCGTTCGCGGCTTCGGTCGTTGCGGGCGCCGATCTTCCCCAGGCATTGCATCGGGCGTCGGTCGCGGGCGGACTTTCCTGTCTCACCATGGGCGCACAGACCAGCCTGCCTCAGACATCGGCGATCGACGCGAAAATCTCGGAAATCGCCGCGCCGCGGCAACTGGAATATTAGGGGGAGATCCTATTGCTTTAAGATCAGTGGGCTCCACGCCGATGCTGGCAATCGCGGGAGCCGCTTACCCAGGTGTGCGTTAGTCGATTGCGATTAGCTTAAATCTGAACTAAATTGTAACTGGGGATAAAGAGGGCAATCGCCGGATGATCTATCCGAGGGACATGATTGTGGACGACGGGACGGAATTGCCTTTGCCTGACGGGACGCAGGCTGCGGCGGACCTTGACTATGGCGTCGTGGAAGGCGTCGGACTGGCCAGCTCGCTGGACCAGACCGTTACCTTGACGCTGGGCGAATTGCTGCCGGATTCCAACGGCGAGATCGTGATCGTCAATGGCGGCGATGACCCGCAATTGCAGATCGTGACCGAGCTCCGGTTGCTCGAGTCCGGGGTCGCGCATGACCACCTGACGGAAAGCGGCCTGCAGGTCGCCGGCTTCAACTACTGGGTGTTCGAGGACGGCACCAAGCTGTTCTACGCGCCCGGCCTGTCGATCGAACTGCAGCACCACGGCTGATGCTTTGACCTTCGGGAGTGGCTAAGGGCCGCACTGGACGCGGTCCCTGTCGTTTCCGCGGCGGAGCCGCCGCCGTCAGGGCAGCACTTCCTCTTCGCCGTCGTCATCCTCCGGCGCCAGCACTTCGGTCAGCGAACTCAGGGAACTGCGCAGGCGCTTGCGCCGCACCAGCTTTTCCTGTGCGGCGGTCGGGAAGTCAGTCAGGACAACGATCCGTTTGCTGATGAGGATATCGATCAAATCCTCGTAAACCCGGATCATTTCCAGGTCGGATTGCAGCATGCCGCCGCGCTCCGGCCCTGCAAATTCGGCGATTTCCGGGTGGCCGGTGGCCAGGTATTCGGGCGCTTCGTCGCTGCGCTCGCGGTAGAGGGCTACGATGCGCCCCGACGCGTCGCGCTTCACAAACGGCATGGCCCACTTTCCCCGCTCAAGATCGGGCCTCTACTGCGATTAGGGGATAGCTCACACGGAATGATTAGCATAGAATGCCACTTCCTCAAGGAAAAACATCGACTAGACGACGTTCTTAGCATCGAGCATGAGCGCTGCGGACACCGCGATCTCCTCACAATCCGGCGCCCGGAGCCCCGCCGAGAGCGGGCCCGCGCGTGCGCCGCAACTCAAGATCATCCACCGCATCGTCCAGCATCGCGGACGGCGCTACTCGCTGAAGCTGGGCGCCGACATCTGGGAGATCCTGGAGCGCTCCGCGCAGCGCCGCGGCAAGCGCCTCAACCGCCTGATCGGCGAGATCGCGGAGACCTGCCCGCCGGGCGCGAACCTGTCCGCGACCCTGCGCTCCTACTGCGTGGACGAGCTGAAGCTGCAGGTGCACGACCTCGAGCAGAAGCTGCGCGAGCTGTCGATGAGCACGCAGGGCATCTCCGCCGCGTCGGTCGCCGATGCGTGCCCTGCGCCGTGCTTCCTGCTCAACGCGCAGAACCTGGTGCTGAAGGTCAACGCGCCGGCGCAGAAGTGGCTCTCCATCGACGAAGCCTCGCTGCGCGACAAGCCGATCGATCGCTATATGCAGATCAAGGTGCCGGTGCCGCTGCCGCAGATCCTGGACCAGTATGCGAGCGGCCGGTCCAATGTGTTCCCGGCGCGCGTCATCTGCCTCAGGCCGGGCCGGCTGATCATGGCCAAGGGCAGCATCTGCCCCGCCGTCGTGCGGTCGCAAGGCGATCTGCTCTATTTTCTGATGATCGACGCATCGGCGTAGCGGTTCGCCGAACGCACGCGGATCGCGGCGAGTAGGCTCCGCGGGGCGGTGGAGTCGAATCATCGCGGCTGTCCCCGGCCGATGGCCGACCCGTCGGTCCCATATTCAATGCAGCCAAAAACCACCACTTGCTCATACGTCCGTGTGAGGCAGAGGGCCGTTGTTCAGCCGCGGTTCATCTGCATTTTCGATAATTGCCCCACGAAAAAATAGCATTCGTTAATTTCCCGGCGTCGGCGGAAGCCAACCCATTCGCCTCTAACGCCCGGAAATCAAAGAAGAACGAGACCGAAATCGGGGCGGCCTCGGCCAAGCCGAGATCCTAAACAAGGCGTGGGGCAGTCAAGAATGCGTCAAGGCGGCCAGCACACCGGCGTCGACCGGCATCACCGGGTCGAGCGCACGGGCCAATCCGCCTCCGCATCGCCTGCCAATGCGCCGGTCGAAGTGTGTTTTTGGGGACTTGGGAGCTGGCCGGATCACGCTCGATGGCCGGCCAATCATCGCCGGGTACGGCGCCCGGCGTTTCACATGAGAGGGCTATCAAATGGCGACGGATTCCACGCATCTCCAGCCTAGCGACGCGCGCGTCGAGACCGATACCGACATGGCCGGCCAGGCGTCCGATTTCGCGAGCGTGCAGCTCGCGGCCGCGACCGGCGATGCGCCCGTTCCGGTGAAGCTGCCCCAGGGCAACCAGAAGATCGTCGTCATCCCGGTCCACGCCGGACAGACCATCGAACTGCCGACCGATTCGGCCGACGGCCTGCTTGCCAAGCTCGGCTCCGACGGCAACCTCGCCATCGTGGTCGATGGCCGCACCATCATCCTGCAAGGCTATGCCGAGGCCAACGCGGATCCCGATCATCCCGTCAAGGTCGTGACCAACGACGGCGACCCGGTCGACGTCAACGAGGTCATCGTCGGCACCAACCCCGATGTCGCACTCGATATCCAGACCGCGGCCGGACCGGCCGCCGCGGGCGCGCAGGGCAACAGCGATGCGAACGGCAGCGGCATCTTCGTGCCGTTCGGCCCGGCCGGGGCGCTGGGCGGGCTTCATGCGGTCGGCGTGCTGGGCGCGACCGACCTGCACTACAAGCTGATCGACGACAAGCGCGAGCTGTTCATCCGCGAAGAGGAGGAGCAGGTTCCAACCCCAACTCCGCAAATCTCGATCTCTGCGGAAGACCAAATCGAGCCGATCTGCATTCACGAGGACTCGCAAGGTGAAGCCATCCTCGTTGATGCTTCGACGGATGCCGGTTCCCATCTGACGACCGTTGTGATCAGCGGATTCCCGATCGGTGGCGCCGGCTTCACTTTCGATTTCACCGGCTTGGATACCGACGGTCCCGGTACTGGCGTCACCGTCGATACATCGCAACTGGCGCTCCTTGGCCAGGTGACGGTCACCTTCACCGGGACGCAGACAAGCTACAATGGCGTGTTCACAGTGAAGCCGCCTGCGGACAGCGACGTCGACCTGGGGACCCTGACGGCAAAGGTCGAGGCGGTCAACGACTCCGACCCGAGCGTGAAGGCCGACAGCACGGACAATGCACAAGTGATCGTCGACGCGGTCGCCGACGGCGATGATGTCGGCGATGACGGCGATGCCGACAAACTGAGCGTCACGATCGGCATTGCCGACGGCGGCGACGCCAATGGTTCATTCCAGGACGGCGAAACCGGCACGGTCACGCTGAAAGCTACGTTCGACGATTTCAAGGACGGGTCTGAAACCCATACCCTGACCGTGACGGCGCCGGATGGTTTCACCTTCGGTGGGCCCAGCCTCATCCCGCTCGGCGTTAGCGTAGTTTCCAACGACGGCACAACCATCGTGTTCTCGGTCGACAGTCATGATGGCGATGGGCAGGACGGCCTCGGTGCCATTTTGATTAAAGTGCCCGTCACCTATAACGGTGGCGAGTCGGACGGTGCGACCGGCGACTTCGTGGCGACGGTGTCGACCGTAGAGACACCGACCGACGAGGAGTGCGACCTCACCAACAACGAAGACACCGCGACGCAGACGGCCAGCGCGACTATCGCTTCCACCCCCACGCCGGGCGTGCAGATCGGCGCGGAAGCTGGCCTGGATCATGTGTGCGTGTTCGAGGACACGACAAGCGATCCGATAGCGCTGACGGCCTCCACCAGTGCCGGTTCGCACCTGACGACGATCGTGATCTCTGGCTTCCCGGTCGGCGGTGCCAGCTTCACGTTCGACTTCACGGGGCTTGACCTGGCGACCACGACGATCACGGACACGATCGCGGCCGACGGCAAAGTTACGATCACGTTCGATAACGCGACGAACACGAACTTCAGCGGTTCGTTCACGGTGACGCCGCCGGCGGACAGCGATGTCGACCTAGGGACTCTGACAGCGACCGTCACGGCCGCGAATGATGTGGACCCAAGTGTCACGGCGACTGGCAACGATCAGGCTGAGGTGGTCGTGGACGCGGTTGCGGACGGTGACGATGGCGATGCCGACAAGCTCGGCGTCACCATCACCAGCATCGTCGACGGCGTGGACGGCAACAGCACGTTCCAGGATGGCGAGACCGGCAAGGTCAACATCAATGCCACC
>DASSBF010000028.1:0-9769 GCA_035699005.1 Dongiaceae bacterium | reverse complement strand
AGGCGGCGCCAAGGGCAGCCGCCTGATCCTGGTCGCCGGCCGTCCCCTGCGCGAGCCGGTCGCCAAGTACGGCCCGTTCGTGATGAACACCCAGGACGAGATCAGGCAGGCTATTGCGGATTATCAGGCGGGGAAGTTCGTGTAAAACGACGATCCCTGCAAATAAGTCTCCTTCCCCCTCGCGGGGGAAGGTTGCGAAGGCTTAGCGAGGCAACGCCGAGCTTAGCCGAAGCTGGATGAGGGGGCCGCGCCGCAAGGCGCGCAGCGCGTGAGCGCTCAAGGGCATAGCCTGGCACTAAGTTCCGGCGCTCTCTCGAGCGCGCGCGGCTTTCGCCGCGCCTCCCCTCATCCAACTTCGGCTAGGTTCGCTTCGCTCACCAAGCCTCCGTATCCTTCTCCCTCAAGGGGAGAAGGGGCTATTCTCTACGCTGTGTGCCATGTGCGATTGCCCTGCCTGGCGGGGAAGAGCATTTTCTTGTGGCCCAGTGAATTCGCTACTCCGCCACGCTCCTCTGCTCCGCCGGGAACGCGTAGGTGTAGACGTGGCGCTGCACGTCGCTCAAATGCCGGTACATGCACTCGAACGCCCGCTCGCTGTTGCGCGCGGCGATCGCCTCGTAGATCTCCTGGTGCGAGGCGGAATGCACCGACTGGCGCTTGAAGCAGTGGGAGTTCTCGCCGAGCCGCCGCCAGGTGGCGTCGCGCCGGCTGGCGCTGAGGGTGTCGAACAGCGACAGGAACAGGGCATTGCGCGCGGCTTCCGCGACCGCGCGGTGGAAGCGCTCGTCGGCCCTTTCATAGACCAGCGGGTCGCTGGCTTCGCGGGTCTCTGCCACCAGCCCTTGCAGGCGGCGGATGTCGGCCTGCGAGGCGCGCAAGGCCGCGAGGCGCGCGATCACCGGCTCCACCGCCAGGCGGACCTCGATCACCTCCAGCGGATTGGTGAATTCGAGGATGCGGTCGAAGGGGATGGCGGCGACCGCCGCAACGATCGAGATCTCGCCGCCGCGTGCCAGCGACACGGCCGAGGCGGGAGCCACTGCGTCCTTGCCCTGGACGAAGGTGCCGCGGCCCTGGTGGCGCGTGATCTGGCCTTCCTGCTCCAGGATTTCCAGCGCGCGCCGCAGCGAGCGCCGGCCGACGCCCATCTCGCTCGCCAGGGCCCGCTCCGGCGGAATGCGCCCCTGGGCGCCCAGGCTGCCGCTGGCGATCAGCTGGCGAAGCTTGCTCAAGGTCTGGTCTGCGTGCTGCAACATCGGATGCTAACCCCTTGCTCGCGCCGCGGGCTTTAGGTCACGCCCGGCGCAACCGATTGGTTTCGCCCCGGTCCGGCCGCTCTCGAACCACCACCACCGCGCGTCAGGGCTTGTGCCGATTGGTCTCATTCTGGTTCGTCCCGGCGGCCTCCCGCCGCGGGGCGCATGATGGGACGCAATTTGCGCAATGTAAACCGGGCATTGCAACCGCAGACGCGCAGTGGCGGGCATATTGGAGGGTACGGCGCGATGGTGCGATGCGCCAGCCGCGGGGCCAGGCCGCGCCGGCGGTGTCGGCCATTGGATCGCAGTTGACGGCGCTCTGTCGGAATGGTTACGCTTGAATCAAGAATAGAGCGTCGAGCGGGACCATTCTGCAACATTGGTTCGATCGGGCGGCGCAGGGAGGGGCGGATGAGCGCGAGCGCCAAGCCCGAAGGGCACACTCAGAAGCCCGAAGGACACAATCATCAGGCGGCGATGGACCAACTCCACGCCGATGTCCACCGCCACCACATGGCGCCGTTCTGGGCGATCGACAAGGCGAACAGGAACGACGAGGACAACCAGCTGCACGATAAGCGCAAGGCGGTCCCCTTCATCTGGAAGTACCGCAGCGACATCGAGCCGCTGCTCCATCGCTCCGCAGAGCTCATCAACACCGAATCCTCGGAGCGCCGCTCCCTCATCCTGGTCAATCCGGGCCTCGCGCCCAAGCGCGCCTCGGTCTCGACCATGTACACCGCGTACCGCCTGAACGATCCCAACGAGATCATGCCGCCGCACCGGCATTCGCCGAACGCGATCCGCCTCGGCCTGACCGGCGCGCTCAACTTCACCGGGGTCGAGGGCGAGAACATCACCTTCGGCCCCGGCGACATGGTGCTGACGCCGCACGACACCTGGCACAATCACGGCAACCAGGGCGACGAGCCGGCGATCAACCTCTCGGTCCTCGACCTGCCCCTGGTCGAGACGCTGAACGCGATGTATTTCGAGCACGATTACACCGAGGAAGAGGAAGGCAAGCGGGTCAAGCGCGTCATGCAATCCGAACGCTATTCCCCGGACTATTCGCAGCGGGTCTATGGCGCCGGGGGGCTGCTGCCGCGCTTCGTGTCTCATGCGCGCGGCACCGGGAACGCTTCCCCGATGTACGTCTACCGCTGGGACATGATGCGCGAGGCGCTGGAGAAGTTCCGCAATTGGGACGGGGACCCCTACGAAGCCATCATGATCGAGTACGTGAACCCGCTCGACGGCAGGCCGGTGTTCAAGACCATCACCTTCTTCATGCAGATGCTGCGGCCCGGAGAGCGCACGCAGCCCCTGAAGCAGACGGCGAGCCTGCTGGTCGCGCCGTTCGAGGGCCACGGCTACAGCCTGGTTGGCGGCAAGCGGCTGGACTGGGAGCGCTTCGACACCGTCGCGGTGCCGGGCGGCGAATGGGCCGAGCATGTCAACGCGTCCGACCGCGAGCCGGCCATCCTGTTCGTCGCCAGCGATGAGCCGACCCTGAAGTCTCTGGCGCTCTACCAGAGGCACGGGCGCATGAAGAACGGCGAGGTGGTGCGCCTCTCCTGACGCAAGTCCGCCGACCAGACCGCCCTTCATTCCCGCGCACGAGTACGATGGCCCGATCCAGGAACACCAAGCTGCTTGCGAATTTCGACTGCCCCGGCGGCGGGCAGGTCTGGGTGGTCGGCACCACGCTCTATGTCGGCCACATGCGCCAGCCGACCGGTACCACCATCGTCGATATCTCCGATCCCGCGAAGCCCAGGACCGTCGCCAAGGTCGAGGTGCCGCAGGGCTGGCACTCGCACAAGGTGCGGGTCGCGGGCGACATCATGATCGTCAATCACGAGAGGCTGGGGACGGAGGGCGATCCTTCGTTCGGCGGCGGTCTCGGCATCTATGACGTGTCGAAGCCGAGCGATCCGAAGCTCATCGCCAAGTGGCGCACCCACGGCAAGGGCGTGCACCGCTACGATTTCGACGGCCGCTATGCCTATATCTCGCCGACCGCCGAGGGCTATGTCGGCAACATCTGCATGATCCTGGACCTCAAGGACCCGGCGAAGCCGGAGGAGGTCGGGCGCTGGTGGATTCCCGGCCAGTGGCAGGCGGGCGGCGAGGAATATCCGTGGGACAATTGGACGCCGCCGCGCTGCCATCATCCGATGCGCCGCGGCGACCGCCTCTATGTCAGCTATTGGCACCACGGCTACTACATTCTCGACATCGCCGACATGGCGAAGCCGAAGCTGGTGGCGGGCGGCAACACTTCGCCGGCGTTTCCGCATCCGACCCATACCTGCCTGCCGATGCCGGAGAAGCTGAAGGGCCGCGACATCATGGTGGTGGCGGACGAGGACGTGGCGAAGCTGTGGCCCGCGCCGCCCGCCTTCACCTGGATCTACGACATCACCAACGAGCATTGCCCGGTGCCGATCGCGACCTGGCAGGTCGAGGGGCTGGACAAGGATGGTTCGCCGCAGCCCGCCATGATGGGCTGCCATCAGCCGTCGGAGCGGTTCAAGGGCACCATCATCCCGTTTGCCTGGTTCGCCCAGGGGCTGCGCATCCTCGACATCGCCGATCCCTATGCGCCGCGCGAGGTCGCGTTCTACGAGCCCGATCCGCCGCAGGGCTTCCAGATCTCGTCGTCCAACGACGTGACGATCGACGACCGCGGGCTATGCTACCTGATCGACCGCCAGCGCGGGGTCGACATCATCGAGACTTCGGTCCTGTAGCGGAACAATCGAGGGCGCCATGAGCAACGACAGCAAGGACATCCACACCATCGGCAAGAAGGGAACCTTGCCCTTCCATCCGGCCGTGCGCGCCGGCGATTTCATCTTTGTTTCCGGACAAGTCGCCAAGGACGAGAACGGCAACATGTGCGTCGGCAACATCGAGGAAGAGACGCGCTGGACCATCGAGGGCATCAAGCGCATCCTGGCGCTCGAAGGCGCCGATCTGTCGGATGTCGTGAAGGTGACCGTGTTCCTGGAGGACGCGCGCAGTTTCGGGCGCTACAACAAGGTGTTCGCCGAATACTTCCCGGACGGGCGCCTCGCCCGCACCACCGTGGAGGCGCGCGCGGTGATCGAATGCAAGATCGAGATGGATGCCGTCGCGTACAAGCCGCGGCGCGGATGAACAGGCGGACGCGGCGAGCGTCCGGCACACAGGTCTGAACGGGAGGAAGATATGCTGCGGCTGCTCGGCCGGAACACGTCCGGCAATGTCCAGAAAGTCATTTTCCTGCTCGAAGAGCTGGGCACGCCCTACACGCGCGAGGATTACGGGCGCCAGTTCAACAACACCCAGGACGCGGCGTACTTGAAGCTCAATCCCAACGGCAAGGTGCCGACGCTGGTGGACGGCGACGTGGTGGTGTGGGAATCGAACACCATCCTGCGCTATCTCGCGAGCAAGCTGAAGAAGGACGCGCTCTATCCGACCGATCCCGCGGCGCGCACGCAGGTGGAGCGCTGGATGGATTGGCTGCTGGCCGCGCTTAATTACCAGTATGTGCAGGTCTTCAAGGATTCGAAGAAGGCGGCGAGCGAACGCGCCGCGACCTTCGAGGCCGATGCCAAGGAGCTGGGCGCGCAGCTTTCGATCCTCGACGGCGCGATCGCGGGCAAGGCGTGGGTGGCAGGCAAGGATTTCACCATCGCCGACATCGCGCTCGGCCCGGTCGTGCACCGGTGCCTGGATTTCCCGATCGCGCTGCCTGCCCTCGGCAACCTGAAGGCATGGCGCGCCAGGCTGGCCGAGCGGCCCGCGTTCAAGAAGGCGACGGGAGCGTAGAGACGCGCATGTGGGCGATCCAGCTTCACGTTTTTTCTGTCATCCCGGCCGAGCGCAGCGAGAGCCGGGACCTATGCGGCGTCACCATGACGCTGATGGATAGCATGGGTCCCGGGTAGCGCCGCTGACGCGGCCCGCCCGGGATGACAGATAGAGGGGATGCGTGCGGCGTAGACGACGAGAGAACACAGATCGAGAAGGAGAGGCAAGCAATGGCAAAAGCAGCAGTCGTAGGTCTGGGGACCATGGGGCCGGGCATCGCGCAGACCCTGGCGCGCGCCGGCATGGAAGTGATCGCGTTCGACGTCAGCGAGGATCAGCGCAAGAAAGCGCCGGAGGGCATCGAGCTCGCCAACAAGGTGCTGACCGCGCTCGGCCTGCCGGACCGCGCCAAGGCGCCGGTCAGGATCGCGGGCAGCCTGAAGGAGTGCCTCGCGGGCGCGACCGTGGTGGTGGAGACCGTACCCGAAAAGGCCGACATCAAGGCGGCGGTGTTCAAGGAGATCGACGGGCTGGTGGGCAAGGACTGCATCATCGCCAGCAACACCTCCGGCATTCCGATCACCAAGCTGCAGGAGAATGTCTCGGCGCCGGAGCGGGTGGTCGGCATGCACTGGTCGAACCCGCCGCACATCATCCCGATGATCGAGGTGATCGCCGGCAACAAGACCTCCAAGGAAACCGTCAAGTGGATGGTCGACACCATCAAGGACCTCGGCCTGCTGCCGGTGGTGGTGCAGAAGGACGTGCCGGGCTTCGTCGAGAACCGCGTGCTCTATGCCCTGCTGCGCGAATGTGTCGACCTGGTGGACCAAGGAGTGATCGACGCCGAAGGACTTGATACCTGCGTGTCCTGGGGCATCGGCTACAAGCTGTCGGTGATCGGGCCGATGGCGCTGCTCGATATGGCCGGCCTCGACATCTATCAGGCGGTCGGCTCATATCTGAACAAGGATCTGTGCAACCGGGGCGACCTCAGCCCCTATGTCACCGAGCGCACCAAGGCCGGCAAGCTGGGCATGAAGACCGGAAGCGGCATCTTCAGCTACACGCCGGAGAAGATCGTGGAACTGCGGGGGCTGCGGGCCAAGCGCCTGGTTGCCGTCCGCAAGGCGCTGGAGAGTTGATCGGCATCGGTATGCGTGGCGTAACAAGCGATAAACGGGGACAGACAGGAAGGAAACGAACCATGAGCACGAAGACTCTCAAGAGGCTGGCGCAGGCGTCGCTGCTGGCGCTTGCCCTCGGCGGCCTCGCCGGCGTGGCGCAGGCGGCGGACGTGAAGAGCCTCGCCATCATGACGCCGGAGGATCCGACGGATTACGGCTGGAACCAGCAGGGCTTCGAAGCCGCCAAGGCGGTCGCGGAGAAATACGGCCTCGAGTTCATGCCGGCGACCGGCCTCGGCTATGGCGATGTGCATCCGCAACTGCGCGAATTGGCGGATGACGGCGCCAGCCTCATCATCGCCCATGCCAGCGGCTACAACACGGCGGCGCCCGAGGTCGGGGCGGAAAAGGGCGTGCCGGTCGCGATCGTCGATCGTCCCGACGCCAACAAGGCCGGCGCGATCGCGGATTATACGCTGAGCGGGCACGAGGGCGCCTATCTCGCCGGCGTGCTGGCGGCCAAGACGACCCAGACCAAGGCCGTCGGCATCGTGGTGTCGGGCGAGCCGCCGTCCTGGAACTCGCAATCCGCGGCGTTCGCGCAGGGCGTGAAGGCGACCGACCCGTCGGTGAAGATCCTCTATGCGGTGATCGGTCCGGCCGCGTATTCCGACGCGGCGGGCGGCAACCGCGTCACCGCCTCGGTGATCGGTGCCGGCGCCGACGTGATCTTCGGCCAGGGCGACGGCGCCAGCTTCGGCATGCTGCAGGCGGTCGAGACCAACAAGTCGACCGGCGGCGGCAAGGTCTGGTTCATCGACGTGATCGGCGACAAGACCCCGATCGACAAGGGCAACCTGCTGTCGTCGGTGGTGTGGAACCTGGTGCCGGTCTATTCGGCGATGGTCGAGGACCTGAAGGCCGACAAGTTCGGCACCAAGAACTACTCGATCCAGCTGTCCGACGATTCGGTGCAGCTCCTGCACACCAAGCACATCCCGGACGACGTGTGGGCCGGGATCAGCAAGGTGCGGGACCAGATCGTGAGCGGCGAGCTGAAGATCGAGCCGGTGTGGGAGGCGGACAAGGTCCGCGCGCTCATGACCTCGGTCACCGACGCGCCCGCGCAGTAGCGGCGTGAATGAAGAGGCGTCGTCATTGGCCGTTCCTGTCGCTGCGGTCCGCAACGTCACCAAGCGCTTTCCCGGCGTGGTGGCCAATGACGGCGTCTCGCTCGATTTCCGGCCGGGCGAGATCCATGTGCTGCTGGGCGAGAACGGCGCCGGAAAGTCGACGCTGATCGGCATCCTCGCCGGCATGCTGCAGCCGGACGAGGGCGAGATCCTGATCGCCGGCAGGCCGGTCCGGATCGCCTCGCCGCGCGCCAGCCTGGAGCTGGGCATCGGCACGGTGTTCCAGCACGTGCTGCTGGTGCCCTCCCTTACCGTCATCGAGAACCTGATGCTGGGCGGGCCGTGGTGGCAGAAGCTGCTGCGCGGCTCGGCGCTGGGGCGGTTCCGCGAGCTGTCGCACGTGCTGGGGGTGGAGATCGACCCGGACGCCGAGGTCGGACGCCTGTCGCTGGGCGAGCAGCAGCAGGTCGAGATCATGCGCGCCCTGTGGCGCGGCGAGAAGGTGCTGATCCTCGACGAGCCGACCTCCATGCTGACGCCGCAGGGCGTCAAGGATCTCGGCGCTGTGATGAAGCGGCTGCGCGACCAGGGCGTGGCGCTCATCCTCATCACCCACAAGCTGGTGGAGGCATACGAACTCGGCGACCGCATCTCGGTGCTGCGACTGGGGCGCCTGGTCGGCGAGCTGCCACCCGAACGGCTGAAGGCGATGAGCGAGCGCGAAGCGACCGATGCGGTGATCGAGATGATGTTCGGCGCCGTCGCGCCGCACGAGCGCGATGCGGAGCTGTTGATCGGGCGCGGCCGAAAGGTTCATCGCGCGCGCGCCGTTGATCGCTCCGGCGCGCCGCGCCTCCAGGTGCGGAATCTGACCACGCAGGCGCGCGGCGAGCGCGCTCTGCGCGGGGTGGATTTCGATCTCTGGCCGGGCGAGGTGCTCGGCATCGCCGGGATCGACGGCAACGGGCAGAAACACCTGGCCGAAGTGCTGGCGGGCCAGCGTCCTGCCGCCTCCGGCACGATTTTGCTGGACGGTGTGGATGTCACCGCGGATGCGGTGCCGGAGCGCCGCCGCCGCGGCGTCCGCTACGTGACCGACGAGCGGGTGGGCGAGGGCATCGTCGGCGGCTTCTCCGTCGCCACCAACCTGGTGCTGAAGGAGATCGGCAACCCGCCGTTCTTCCGGCGCGGTTTCTGCGACTGGGACCATATCCACGCCTATGCGCGCGAGACCATCCGCCGCAACGACATCCGCACGCCGTCGGAAAAGACCCAGGTCGCGAAGCTCTCCGGCGGCAACATCCAGAAGGTGCTGCTGGCTCGCGAGCTGAACGCGGAAGTGAGCGTCGTCATCTTCAACAAGCCGACCTACGGGCTCGATCTGCAGAACACGCGGCTGGCGCACGAGCGGATCCTGGCGGGCGCGGAGCAAAGGCTGGCGACCATCGTCATCTCCACCGACCTCGACGAGCTGCTGGAGATCTCCGACCGCATCGGCGTCATGTTCCAGGGCCACCTCGCCGGCATCGTCGAGAACGGTCCCGACGTGGAACGCAAGGTCGGCGCTCTGATGACGGGAGCGAAGGCGGCATGACAACGTCTTCATCCCCCAAGGTCCTTCCCTTCCCCCCTTGCGGGGGAAGGTTGCGCAGCCTTGGCGAACGCAGTGAGCCTAGGCGAAGCTGGATGGGGGGGACCGCGGCGGTAGCCGCGCGCGCTCGACAGAGCGCAGTAACTCGACGTCAGACCGCCGTTGCGCTCGCGACTGACAGCGCTGCCGCGCTGCGCACCTGTCGGTGCGCCACCCCCCATCCAGCTTCGGCTAAGCTCGGCTTCGCCTCGCTAAGCCTTCGCAACCTTCCCCCGCAAAGGGGGAAGGGGTACTCCTCGAGATGGAGGATCGCTTCGTGACCGCCGAGGCGCAGGTTGCGCAGCATGGGGCGCCGAAGGGCGATGCGTCGCGCGAGGCTGTCGCTTCGATCCTGCGCGTTGTCGTGCCGGTGCTGCTGGCGCTGATCGCCGGCGGGATCATCCTGCTGATCCTGGGCAAGGACCCACTCGCGTACTACGGCTACGTGGCGCATCGCGGGCTGCTCACCTGGGGCGGATTGCAGGAGACCTTCACGCGCATGTCGCCGCTGCTGCTGATCGGATCGGGGCTGATCGTCGCGTTCCGGGCCGGCATCTGGAACCTGGGAATCGACGGGCAGTTCCTGCTGGCTGCGGTCATCACCGCCGCGCTCGCACCGGCGCTGACCGGCATCCTGCCAAAGGGGCTGACACTTGCCACCTGCATGGTCGTGTCGATGGCCGTCGCGGCGCTCTGGGCGGTGATCCCCGCGATCCTCAAGGCGCGCTACGGCATCAACGAGATCATCACCTCGCTGATGATGAGCTTCCTCGGCACCAGCTTCGCCAACGTGCTGGTGAAGCTGTTCTTCTGGGA
>DASSBF010000027.1:0-4625 GCA_035699005.1 Dongiaceae bacterium | reverse complement strand
GGATGAAGGTGATCAGGCTGATGCCGATCATGACCGGCACCAGCTGGATCGGCCTTTTCAGCAGGAAGGAAAAGCGGTCCATGCCTCGAACTCCAGCGCCGCGCCGGCTCCGGCGGGGGCCCGCACAAACCGCGGGCGCCCGCCGGTTGCCATCATATCAGCCCAGGCTGGTTTCGCCGATCGACGAGAATTGCAGCCCGACGTTCAGGATAAGGTTCTTCACGTTCGGCGCATAGGCGTTGAGCCAGGTCGGATGATAGAGCGCGACCTGGGCAACCTCCTCGACCGCGATCTTCTGGATCTGGGCGTACAGCTCCGCGCGCTTGCCATTGTCGGTCTCGCCGGCCGCCTCGTCCACCAGCTTGTTGACCGTCTCGTTGTTGTAGCGGGTGTAGTAGGACTTGTTGTCGCCCGTCCCCCACACGCACCAGCGCAGCGCGTTGTCCGGATCGCGCGTCTCGTTGTACCACCAGTTCATCTCCGCCTGGTAGCTCCCGTCAATCAGGCGCGTCCAGGCCTGCGTCGAATCGATCTTGGCGATGTTGACCGTGATTCCGACCTCGGCCAATTGCGCCTGGATCAGGACGGCCGCCTTCTCCTCGTCCGCAATGCCGGCGTTCTGGATCAGCTCGAAGCTGGCCCCCGTCTTGCCCGATTCGGCGAGCAGGGCCTTGGCCTTCTCGACATCCCGCGCGATCACCGGCAGCGACTTGTCGAAGTAATCGAGGGTCGGGCTCATGATCGAGCTCGCAGGCGAGCCAAGGCCGAGCGTGACGGCATCGCAGATCGCCTTGCGGTCGATGCCGTAGCTGACGGCTTGGCAGAACTTGAGGTCGTTGAACGGTTCGGCCGAGTGGTTGATTAGCATGTCGTAGGTTGTGCTCGAGGGCTCGGGGTCGGCGCGGAAGCCGGCCGCCTTCAGCTCCGCCATGCGCGGCGCGGGAACGCCGATGCACACGTCCAGCTCGCCCGCCTGGAGCATGGAGACGCGGGTGTTGTCGTCCGGCACGTAGCGGAACTCCAGCCCGTCCACCTTCGGCTCGCCCTCGCGATAATAGTGCTCGTTGCGTGCCAGGATGACGCGATCGCCGGGCTTCCACTCGGCGAACGCGAACGGCCCCGATGTGACCGGCGCCTTGGCAAAGGCATCGTCGCCCATCTTCTCGACCGCCGCCTTGGGGACGATGCCGGTGTTCCAGATCTCGGTCAGGGTGAGGAACGGGGTGAAGCGCCGGTCGAGCGTCATCACCACGGTCTTGCCGTCGGTGGCCTCGACCTTGGTCAGCGGCTGGAACGGCGCGGCATAGGCCGAATCCTTCTGGAACCGCATGCGGTTCCAGCTGAACGCCACGTCCTCCGCGGTGATCGGCGAGCCGTCCGAGAACTTGGCGTCGGTCAGATGGAAGGTATAGACCTTGCCATCGTCGGAGATGTCCCACTTCTCCGCAAGGCCCGGCCCGATCTCGGTGCGGTCGGCATTCGCCTGCAGCAGCCGGGCATACATCATGCCCTGAATAATGATGTCCGGGCCGTACACCGTCTTGATCGGATCCAGCGTCAGGACTTCCGAACCGTATCCCATGCGCAGGATCTTCTTGCCGTCGGCATTGGCGCGCAGCGACGCCGCCGGCAGGGTTGCGACGCTGAACGCGGCGATTGCACTGGTCTTCAGGAATGATCTGCGATCCATTCTGTCCTCCCTTGGTTTCGTTTTCTGGTCGTTGCTCATATGATGACGGGTCGTAGACGGTCAGCCGTCGGCCACATGGACCGAAGGCCGGCGCCGTCCCCAGGCGTACTCGGCCTCCAGGACCGCGCCCAGCCGCAGCAGCACATCCTCGCGGCCGAAGGCCGCCGCCAGTTGCACGCCGATCGGCAGGCCGGATGTGGTCGCGCCAAGCGGCAGCGACATTGCCGGCTGGCCGGTCGCATTGAACAGGGCGGTAAAGGTCTCCTTGGGCGCCAGATCTTCGAACACCGTATCGATGGTGCGCCCTGGCCGATCGGGGTCATAGGTGCCGACGGTCTCGGGGCTCGCCGGGCTGGTCGGCGTCACCAGGACGTCGAACTGCGCCAGGAACTCGCCGATTGTCCGCGTGACCTGGTCGTAGGTTGCGAGGGCGGTGATCAGGCGCGCGGCATCCAGCGTCTTGCCGTAGCCATAGACCGCCAGCGTCGTCTGCTGCAGACCGGTTTCGTCGATCGGACGATGCAGCAGCCCCGCCAACTCGTCGAGCGATTGGGCCGTGAAAGCGGCCCAGATCACCTTCTGCGCGTCCAGATAGGGCTCGTACGGAAATGGCGGGCTTGCCTCGGTCACGACGTGGCCGAGCTGCTCCAGCCGCCGGCCAAGGTCCTCCACCGTCGCTTTGACCTCGGCTTCGATCGGATAGCCCGACCAGGATGTCGCGCAGAGTGCGATGCGCAGACGCGGCGGCGGCGTCTCGATGGCGCGGGAATAGCCGGCGCCGGGCGGCGCGATCTCATAGCCGTCGCCCGCCACGGCGCCGGAGGCGAGGTCCAGCAAGGCTGCGGCATCCCGGGTCGACCGCGTCAGCATGAAGGAGATCGCGAGACCCAGCAGCGGCGCGTTGGATTCCGGCGCGCCGCTCACGCGTCCGCGCGACGGCTTCAGCCCGACCAGGCCGCAGAACGAGGCGGGGTTCCTGATCGAGCCGCCGCCGTCGGCGCCTTGGGCGAAGGGCACGATCCCCGCTGCTGTCGCAGCCGCCGCGCCGCCGCTGGAGCCCGCGACGCCGCGCGCAGGGTCCCAGGGATTGCGCGTGGCGCCGTAGAGCGCGGATTCGGTGGCGGCCGCGAGCCCGAACTCAGAGGTCGTGGTGCGGCCGACATTGGCGAGCCCGCCGGCCCTGAGCTTGCGCCAGAACGCGTGGTCGCAGCCTGCCTTGAAGCCGCGCGCGAACACGCTGCCGAACTCGGCCGGGCGTCCGCTCTCGATCGGGAAATCCTTGGTCAGCATCGGCAGGCCGTGGAACGGAGCGGGGCCGGGCTGGTCGCCGAGCGCCGCGATCGCGTCCTCGTAGAGCTCGACCACCGCATTGATGCGCGGATTGGCGGCTGCGACCGCGTCCACCACGCAGCGGCCGAGTTCGCGCGGCGTGACTTCGCGCCGGCGGATGAGGTCGGCAAGGCCGAGACCGTCGAACGCGGCATACTCCCGCAGCTTCATCCCGCCGCTCCGCGCGCTGTCGTATCGTCGGGCAGGTCGGCGCCGATGGATGCTTCCAGCCCGCCCTCGCGCGCGCGCCGCGCGAACCGCCGCGGCGGCTTGCGGAACGTGCGCAGGATGCCCGCGATATCCTCGAGCTCGTCCATGCGCTTCTCGGCCGACGCGCCGAGCTGCTCGGCGACGGCATGGGTGAGGAGGGTCAGGATCGAGCTGATCGCGGACATCGAATCCCAATAGAGATCGACCCGAGTGGAGATCTCGAGGGCAAGCGGGGTGAATTCCTTGGCCCAGTGGCTGTATTTGTCGGTGACCACGATGAGCGGGATCCTGCGCCGCTTGATCTGGTCGCACAGCCGGAAGGTCATCGACGCATATTCGGCCGTGTCGACCAGCACGACGCAGGAATTCCTGATGTCGTCCGTGAGAATCTCGGAATAGGTGCCGCCCAGGCCTTCGGTGAACCGCACGCCCGGCCGAACCCATCTCAGCCGGGTCGCGAAATCGAGCGCCAGCCCCTTGACCGCCTGGAACCCCACGCAATTCACGTGACCGGCGGTGCCGAGCAGGTGGACGATCTGGTTCCAGGTCCGGCCCTGCGCCAGATTGTAGGCGGCGGCGAGCGCGCGCTGCTCCATCTCCAGGCTGCGGGCCAGCCGCTCCTGCTCCTTGCCGCCGATGCGGAAGCGCAGCTCCGCGCTGTCCAGCCCGCTGTGGCTGACCCGCGCCTTGGTGCGCAGCCCGCGCTTCAGTTCCTTGAGGTCGGTATAGCCCAGGCGCCGCACGAAGCGCGTGACGCTGGCCTCGCTGACGCGTGCGCCGGCGGCGATGGTCGCGCCGGTCTCGAACGGAATATCGTCCGCATTGGCGAGCAGGTAGCGGGCGATCGCCTCCTCGGTCCGCGCGAAATTGAGCCAGCCTGCGCGCAGCCGCGCTTCCAGCGCGCTGGCGGTCGCGTCGGGCCCGTTGGGCTTCGCTGCGGGTGCGGTGCTCTTCGTCTGCCGCGGCATCTCGCCGTCCCTGTGCCTCTGCTGGAAAAGCGCGCGACCCTAGCATGTGGCCGGCCGGTCATGAAAGAAAAATTTTACCGATCTGCATTTCGGTATTTTTCTTTCATAGGGCGCTGGCTCCAGCTCATGGCCTGCGCTGCGGCGCATAACGCCGCGGGCCGCAGCCGCTCTTGCCGCTCCAGCCTTAACTTTGCCGGCATCTGCCTGTAAACTCCGCGGCGAAGTGCTGGCGCGGGTTCCTTTCTAGGAGCTTCATCAAGGGCTTGACGCTGCCGGCCAGGAGCCGAGTGTGCTGGATCGAACCCCCGCCGACGGGGCTGCGGCGCTGATGCGAGTGCGCGCCGCCAGGCCCGGGCAAGTCATGGCGGCCCTTGATCTGGGAACCAACAATTGCCGCCTCCTGATCGCGCGGCAAGGCAGTTCGGGGT
>DASSBF010000026.1:0-8070 GCA_035699005.1 Dongiaceae bacterium | reverse complement strand
CGCTCCAGCCACATCTCGCGCCAGCGCTCCCCGACGATCACCGGATCGGGCGGCTGCGAGACGAAGGCGTACATGGCCGACGACCAGGCAAAATTGTCGTGTAGCAGGCAGCCTTGCATGTAGTGAACATCGTCATTGTAGCGGTCGTCTGACGCGCACAGCGTGATGATCGCCTTCAGTGCAGGCGGCCTGTGCATCGCGACCTGGAGCGCGTTGAAACCGCCCCAGGAGATGCCCATCATCCCCAGTTTTCCGCTGCACCATGCCTGCTTTCCAATCCAGGCGATGGCGGCCACCAGGTCCGCCTGTTCCGCCAGCGTGTATTCATCGTCCGGCAGCCCCTCCGAGTCGCCGGTGCCGCGCAGATCGATGCGCAGGCAGGCATAGCCGTGGCCGGCGAAATATGGATACATCTCCTCGTCACGGGTTTTGAGGCCGTCGCGCTTGCGGTACGGCACGCAGTCGATGATGGCCGGCACGGGGTCGGACTCGGCATCATCCGGCAGCCACAGCCGCCCGGCCAGGCGGATGCCGTCCGGCATCGGAATCCAGACGTTGTCGGCGCACCGCACGTGCCGCGGAAAATCCCGGACTATCTGCATGCAGCCCTCAGCGCAGGACGTAGTAGGCGAGCAGCGGCAAGGTCACGAACGAGATCGCGGTCGAAATCACGACCATCGCCGCAACGTCGCCGTGAGCGCGGCCGTAGTATTGCGCGAACAGGAAATTGAACACCGCGACCGGCATCGAGCTCTGGACAATGAGGACGCCGGCCGCCATCGGCGGCAGGTCGAAGAGGCGCACGACCAGGAGCGCAATCAGGAACCCGCCGGCGAGCCGCACACACGCCAAGAAAAGATTCCGCCTGAGCGCAGTCACCTTGAGCTGCGCGAGCGAAACGCCAAGGGTCAGCAGCATCATCGGGATGGTGAGACCGCCGAGCACGCCGATCGTGTTGTCGATCCAGGCCGGTGGCTGGATCTTCAGAACCAGCATCGCGATCGAGATCGCCACCGCATAGATGGCCGGCGTGCGAACGAGCCGCGACAACGACAGGTTTCCGGCGGAGAGCGATATCCCCAACGTGAATTGCAGCGTGACGGTGCAGCCGAAATAGACGACAGCCAGCCCCAGCCCCTCCTGCCCGAAGGCGAACAGCGCCAGCGGCAGGCCCATGTTGCCGGTGTTGGGAAAGGTCAGCGCCGGCAGGTAGGAATTGGGCGACAGCTTCATCAGCCGCAGCGTGACGAGGCCCAGAACCAGGAACCCGGCGACCGCCGCCAGCACCGCAATGCCCATTTGCGCCAGAGCGGCGGGCGAGATCTTCAGCGTCGTCAGGGAATGCGCCACCAGGCAGGGCGTGCCGATGTTGGTCACGATATCGGTCAAGAACACGCTGTCGAAGCGCCGCCCCATCTTGGCCCAGGTGAATCCGATCCCGGCCACCAGCAGCACCGGCAGGACCACGGCGCTCAATTGACTCAGCACTCAGCCATTCCCCATCCACGATCGCGCCCCCGCATATTGCATAGGAATGACGATTGCCGCATCCCTGGCCTTCGCCCTACGATGGTTGCGCAGATGCTGTATACAGCTTTGCCTAAGCTGGCAAGCCGATGGGGAAAATTGCATGCGACCCAACCAGGTTGGCGGCCACGCGGCGATCGCGCTGCTGGAGGCATATGGCGTCGAGACGGTGTTCGGAATCCCCGGCGTGCATACGCTCGAACTCTATCGCGGCCTCGCCGACCGCGGCCTGCGCCACATCGGCGTGCGGCACGAACAGGGCGCCGGCTTCATGGCGGACGGCTATGCGCGCGCATCCGGCAAGCCGGGGGTCTGCTGCCTGATCACCGGCCCCGGCCTGATGAACGCCGCAACGCCGATCGGCCAGGCCTACTCCGATTCCGTGCCCGTCCTGGTCCTCGCCAGCGTCAACGACAGTGATGACCTCGGCAAAGGCCGCGGCCGGCTGCACGAGATCACGGACCAGCACGCCGCGATCCAGCCCTTGACCGGCCTCACCCGCACCATCCGCAATGCCGCCGAGCTGCCGGATGCGATGGCCGAAGCCTTCCGGTTGTTCGAAACCGGCCGGCCGCGTCCGGCCGTGCTCAATCTCACCCTGGACATGTTGCGCGCACCGGCGGCGCCGAGTGCTGCGCGCCGCATGCGCGCGGAGCGGGCGCAGGCCACCAAAGCGGATATCGAAGCTGCCGCTGCGCTGATCGATGCGGCCGAGCGGCCGATGGTCATCTTCGGCGGCGGGTGTGTCGCCTGCGCGGCGCAGGCGCGGGCATTCCTGGCGAGGTCGGGCGCCATCGCGGTGACGACCATCGCGGGCAAAGGCGTGATCGCGGATTCCGATCCCTCGACGCTGGGTTCGAGCCTGTCGTTCACCGCGACGCAGAGCGCCCTGGCCGAAGCCGATCTGGTGATCGCGGTCGGAACGGAACTTGCAGAAACAGACCATTGGAGCGGCAAGCTCACGTTCCAGGGGAAGTTGATCCGTATCGACCTCGATCCCCTGACGCTGGCGCGCGACTATCCACCGGCCATCGCGATCCTGGCCGACGCGGGACCGGTCCTTGCGGCGCTCACCGAACGCATCCGCGGCGGACGGCGGCCGGACAGCGCGCGCATCGCCTCGATCCGGGCGGCCAATGCGACGGAGATCAGCCCGCTGGAGCGCAAGCACATTGCGGTTCTGGATGCGGTTCGCGCGGCCCTGCCGAAGGACGGACAGGTCTTCACCGACATGACGCAGATCGCCTACACCGCGAACTTCCATTTCCCCTGCGAGGTGCCACGGCGCTGGTTTCACCCGCTCGGCTTCGGAACACTGGGCTATGCGATGCCTGCGGCGATCGGCGGCAAGATCGCCTGCCCCGACCGGCCCACCATCGCGATCGTCGGCGATGGCGGCTTCCTGTTCACGATGCAGGAACTGGGGACCGCCGTGGAGCTCGGCCTTCCCCTTCCCATCCTGCTCTGGAACAACGATGCGTTCGGCCAGATTGCCCAGGGCATGAACGCACGCGACATCCCGGAACTCGGCGTGCGGCAGCGTAACCCGGACTATCTGGCGCTGGCCCGCGCCTTCGATGCGAAGGCTATCCGGCCCGACAGTCTCGCCGGCTTGCAAGCTGCGATCAGCACTGCCTTCTCAGCCGACGGCCCGACGCTGATCGAGGTGCGGGAAGACGCATCGTTCCTGCGCTAGCCCGGCATAATTTGCCGCGCCCCCCGCCACATGATACAGGATATTGATTTTACAATATATTTTCTCGTTAACCGAATGGCATGGGGCTTGCGTCGATGATCCCCGGTTAGAAGAACCGAGGAGATCACCCAATGCTGCCCGCCCTGGCTCAAAAGCTCGAAGACCCGCGCCCGATGACCGATTCGGAACAGCGGGTTGCCTGCTTCGAGATGTTCAACACGTTCTGGCAGGACGCCTCCGACCGCGGCATCCCGTTCGATACGATCGGCACCATGTCGATTTCCGCTGCCTTGTTCGCGCTGGTCGCGGCCCACGGCCAGGATACGACCGCCGAGTTCGTGCGCGACCTGGTCGAGATCATCCGCTCCGGCGAGTTCAATTTGCCGCTGGCGACGCACTGAGCGGTTCGACAGCGGCCCTCGGAACCACTAAGACTACGCCGCCGCCCGCTCGGGTGCGGTGACGGCTGTGATGGTCGAGGGTCGATGGTGTCCCGCATTCTGATTTGCCTGGTCCTGCTCGGCACTGCCTTGGCGCCGGTCTGGACCGCCGCGCCCGCCTGGGCGGTCACAATGGATGACGTCCGCAGGGCGATCGCGGAGAAGCGCTCGTTCGATGCCTTCCAGGACCTGCTGGAGCTGGCGCCGGCGGGCGATCCGGTTGCCCAATACACCCTGGGCGACATCTACCGCTGGGGCGACATCGGCGCCGCCAATTTCGAGAAGGCGCTCTATTGGTACGGCCGCTCGGCCAAGCAGGGCAACGTCGACGCCATGCTCGGGCTGGCCGGCATGTACGGCCACGGCCAGGGCGTCGCGCAGGACAAGGCGGCGGCCTATCGCTGGCTGGTGCTGGCCAGCAGCCAGCACCTGGATCCCAAATCCGCCGCCATCGTCGCCAGCGCGCGCGACGACCTCGGCAAGCACCTGAGCCCTGAGCAGGTCGAGGCCGCCCTGGCGGAAGCGCGCAGCTTCGTGCCGAAACCGGAATAACGCCGCCATGCCGGAGGAAGCACCGACCCGGGAAGGCATCGAGGCCGCCGCCGACCTCGTCCACAAGGCGATCGGCGCGAGCCCGCAGATTTCATGGCCGCTGCTCTCGCAGCGCGTCCGCGCAGAGACCTGGGTCAAGCACGAAAACCATCTGCCGACCGGCGCCTTCAAGGTGCGCGGCGGCCTCACCTACGTGGCGCACCTGCGCCGGGAGCAGCCGGGCGTCGGCGGCGTTATCGCCGCCACCCGCGGCAACCACGGGCAGAGCATCGCCTTTGCCGCGCGGCAATACGGGTTGCCCTGCGTGATCGTGGTGCCGCACGGCAACAGCAGGTCCAAGAACGCGGCCATGCGCGCCTATGGCGCGGAGCTGATCGAGACCGGGCATGATTTCCAGGCCGCCTACGAGGCGACCCAGGCGATCGCGGAGGAGCGCGGCCTGCACTTCGTGCGCTCGTTCCACCCCTGGCTGTTGGATGGCGTCGCCACCTATGGGTGGGAGCTGATGCGCGCCGTGCCGGACCTCTGCACCATCTATGTGCCGATCGGGCTGGGCTCCGGCATCTGCGCCACCATCCAGGCGCGCGACGCACTGGGCCTCAAGGCCGAAATCGTCGGCGTGGTGGCGGAGAATGCGGCGGCCTATGCCCTGTCATTCGAAGCCGGGAAACCCGTCGCCACCAACAGCGCCGATACCGTTGCCGACGGTGTGGCATGCCGGGTGCCGGTGGAAGACGCGCTGCGGATCGTCCGGGGCGGCGCCGCCCGCGTGATCCGCGTCAGTGAAGACGAGATCAGGAGCGCGATGCGCGCCTGTTTCGCCGACACGCACAATGTCGCCGAGGGCGCCGGCGCCGCCCCCCTCGCCGCGGTGCTGAAGGACACGAAGCGCAAGCCCGGCAAGGTCGGCCTCATCATGTCAGGCGGGAATGTCGATTCGGATCTCTATGCCGAGGTCCTGGGCGCGCGCTGACCGTGTCGCGCGCCCAGCACCCCGCCGGATTCTGCGCCGCTATTCCTGAACGCAAGCCTGATATGCCGCCGTCTGGTGGAAGTTGGTGTCGACAGCACGGACCTTGATCTTGCTCGCGCCGAGGATTTCGGCACACCCGCCGGCGATGTTGCCGGTGGTCTTCCAATAACCGTTCGCCTTCCATCGGACATTCACCGCGCCACCATCCCCCGCGCAGACGGCCGCGTTGAGCGTATCGCCATCGGCGCGCGCGATCCGAACATCGCGCGGGCCTTCGAGTTGCACCCAGTCCGCTTCGGCGGGCGCCTGGCAAACCGTCACATGATCCGCGGGAACGACGCGGTACTCCTCGGCCTGGGCCGGCAGACCTACGCCCATCGCGGCTGCGGCAACTGCGGCCAGCAGCGTCATCGAGCTTGCGATTCTCATGGGGTTCCCCTGTCAAGGTTGGTGGCAACGGACACGACCGGTGTCCGGCGATCAACACACTGGAACCCTATTTTGCTCCCCCGCGGCGCCGCTGGCGAGAGGTCTTCGGTCCCTCAACCTTTGCGGAGATAGGGGATCGTGCCGGCCACGTCGGTATCGTCGATCAACTGGAAACGGCTGTCGGTACCCGCCTGCCGCGCCTTCGAATAGGGCGCATAGGCCGGGTCGGATGCGAAAGCCCGCGCCGCCTGCTCGTCCGGGAACCGCAGGATCGCGATCAGTGTGGTGTCGAGCGGCTTGCCCTCGAGCGTCTTCACGTTCGCGCTGCGGGACAGATACTTGCCGCCGTGCTTGTGCACAATGTCATGCACTGCCGCGGCGTAGCCCGGAATCCAGGTGTCCTCCTTCACTTTGATGTCCGCGATCAGATAGACAGCCATGGCGCCGCTCCCGTGCAGTTCCCTCGAGGTAGGATCGGGCAAGCGTAGCCAATGTTCGGTGGAGCGAACAACCGACCAATGCTGGACTTGATCCAAAGTCCAATCCGCGCGCATTCGGTTCAAGCGCCTGGCACGGGATCACTTGCGACGGGTTCGCCGGCTCTTGCGCTCCAGCCAGCTTTTCAGCGCGGCGGCGTTGTTGTGGTCCTCGTCCCGCGCCGCATAGAGCAGCGTCGCCGGTCCCTTCGCCGCATGCTTCAGCAGCTCCTCGGCGGCTGCCTGGGCTGGGGCGCCCTTCAGCTCGGCCGCATAGGCCGTGCGCAATTCCCTCCAATCCTCGGGCCGGGCGTGGAACCGCTTGCGCTGGGCGTCGCTTGGCGCGATGTCCTTGAGCCACAGGTCGATCCGCGCCTTGTCCCTCGCGATGCCGCGCGGCCACAGCCGATCGACCAGCACGCGCAGCCCGTCGCCCGGTTCCGCCGGCTCGTAGACCCGCTTGACCGCAATCGGCATGGAAGAAACGCCATTTCCATGTATCTACAACTTCTATATACACGCCGGGATGCAACCGCGAAAGACCCTTCGGGCGGATGCCCACGCGCTGGTCGAGGCCTGCGCCGGCTGGAACAGCCGGCTGGCCGCCCGGCGCATCACCCAGTTCCTGGACCGCGCACTGGCCGGCTGCGGCCTGACGGTGGCGCAGCTCGGCCTGATGGCGCAGATCGCGGCCGCCGCCGACGACACGCTGGGCGAGCTGGCGCGCAGCACGGGCCTCGAGCAATCGACCCTGTCGCGCAACCTGCGCACGCTCGAGCGCGAGGGCCTGATCGAGATCGCGACGGTCGAGACGGATCTCCGCCGCCGCGCGGTGTGGCTGACCGAGACCGGCGCGCGGCGGTTGGAGACCGCGATTCCGGTGTGGCGCAAGGCGCACGCCAAGCTGGCACGACGCCTCCCTCCTGCACTGGCGCGCCGCCTGGCCGAGGAGACCGAGGCGCTGGCCGAAGGCTAGTGCGGAAAACTGCGGCGCGCCGGGCCGGCGGGCCGTCACCACCCTCCCGTCTGCAGCCACTCGCGCACCTCGGAGAGGCGGTCGTTGCCCCAGAACGGCTCACCGTCGACAATGACGAAGGGCGAGCCGAACACGCCCTTGTCCATCGCCCGCTGCGTCTCGACGCGCAGCCGCTCCTTGACGGCCGCGTCCTCGATGCCGGCCGCCACGGCGGCCCCGTCGTGGCCAAGGGCCGCGGCCAGCTCGATTGCCGCCTCGGCATCCGCGACGACCCGGCCGTCGGCGAAGGCCGAGCGATAGACTGCGCGCGCATAGGCTTTCGCGGCCTCCGGCGAACTTCCATCCAGCCAGTAGAACGCCCGGCAGGCATGGATCGAGGCGAACGGGAAGCCTTCGGGCAGGGCGAACTTGACGCCGAGCTTGCGCGCGCTGCGCGCCATGTCACGCGCGGAATAGGGGCCCCGCAACGGCTGGCTGACCAGAGGCGATTGGCCGGTTGCCTTGAAGACGGCGCCGAGCAGGATGGGCCGCCAGGTGACGGCCCGGCCGAACTCCGCGGCGACCGCCTCGATCCGCTGGGCGCCGAGATAGCCGTAGGGCGAGGAAAAATCGAAATAGAACTCGATCGGCGCTGCCTTCATCGAGTCACGCGCTCAGCAGCTCGCGGGAGATGATGATCTTCTGGATGTCGCTGGTGCCCTCGTAGATCTTGGTCACCCGCACGTCGCGATAGATGCGCTCCACCAGGAAGTCCTTGAGGTAGCCGTAGCCGCCGTGGATCTGGATCGCGTCGGAGCACACCTTCTCCGCCATTTCGGTCGCGAACAGCTTGGCCATCGCCGCATGTTTCAGCGCGCGCTGGCCGCTGGCGCGGACCGCGCAGGCATGCTGGGTCAATGCCCGCGCCGCCTCGATCTGGGTCGCCATGTCGGCGAGCCGGAAGGCGATCGCCTGGTGCTCGGCGATCGGCTTGCCGAAGGTCTTGCGCTCTTTCGAGTACT